>NZ_JBEPDU010000041.1:0-72292 GCF_040300525.1 Saccharopolyspora sp. NPDC000359
GGTCGCCGCGCTGCGCGGCCGCCTGCACAACGCCACGACGTGGCTCGGCCGGGTGTGGTCGGCGCACGCGCGCGGCGGGCCCGCGGTGCGGCGGTGGTTGACCGACGAGCCGCTGGGCTCCCCGGTCCCGCCGACGAACCAGCGGCTGTCGCTGCGCAAGCAGTTCCGCGTTGCGCTGGCCACGGCGTTCCTCGGCGCGTCGGTGGCGGCCGGTGCGTACGTGCTGACCGCGCCGCTGGCGGACCCGTTCTTCGGGCTGATCCCGCCGGACATCTTCAGCAGGCTGCCCCCGTACTCCGAGCAGCCGCTCGACGGCGGTCCGGACGGCGAGTTCACGCCGCAGGTCGGGACGGCACCGGGCGCTCCGGTCATCGCGAGGCTGCCGGTGCCGCCCGCACCCGAGCCGACACCAGCACCGGATGCGGGGTCGAGCGACCCGGTGGCGCGGTCGGGCCCGCAGAGCGGTGAACCGGGTGGCACCTCGCCGCACCCGCCCGCGCTGGCCCCGGAGCCCCCGACGGCCCTGCCGCCCGGCCCGGGCACCCCACCGCCGGGAACCCCACCGCCAGGCACCGCGCCGACGACGACCGCGGTCCCACCAACGACGACCGCGGAACCACCAACGACGGACCCACCGACCACCACGGTCCCGCCGACCACGACCACCACGGTCCCCCCGACGACCACGCAACCGCCCACGACGACGGAGCCGGCACCGACCACCACGGAGCCGACCGGGACCACTCCGACGACCCCACCGTCGACCCAACCCACCACGACGGTCCCACCGACCGCGACTTCCTAGCCGCGCGGCGAGCGGTCGGGGCTGGAGCGCAAGCTCGCCGACCTGGGTCGAGTGATCAGGCCAGGTTGTCCGCGCAGGCGCTCAGCAGCGCCGCCAGCTCCTGCGCCTTCTCAGGCGCGAGGCTGGAGGTCATGCGGGCGTCGACGTCGAGCACGATGCCGTCCGCCTCGTCGAGCAGGGCCCGACCGCGGTCGGTGAGGGTGACGGGCTTGGCGCGACCGGCGGTCGGGTGGTCCGCGACGCTGGCCAGACCGGCCGCTTGGAGGCCGTTCAGCACGTCGCGCAGGGATTGGCGCGTGACGAAGGTGCGGCGGGCGAGCTCGGCAGCCGGGGCCCCGGGCGCGTCGGCCAGGGCGCGCAGCACCGCGTACTGGGACATCGACAGGCCGAGCGGGCGGAGGCGCTCCTCGCAGGCCCGGTGGAATGACTGCTGCACCTGCTTGACCAGGTAGCCGACCCGCTGGCGGACGTCCTCTTGACTCATGACAGGAACCTTACACATAATCGGCTTTGTAAGGAACCTGACAAAGGAGTTCGCCGTGGCCACCATCTCGACCGACGCCCCGATCGCGACGCTGATCAACGTCTTCACCGTCCAGCCCGATCGCCAGCGCGCCCTCGCCGACCTGCTCGCGCGCGCCACCGAGGAGGTCATGCAGCACCTGCCCGGCTTCGTCTCGGCCAACATCCACGCCAGCACCGACGGCGGCAAGGTGGTCAACTACGCGCAGTGGCGCTCCGTGGACGACTTCCACGCCATGCTCGACAACCCCGAAGCCCAGGTGCACATGCGGCAGGCGGCCGAACTCGCCGAGCGGTACGAACCGCACCTGTACGCAGTGGAGTCAACCCACCAGCGGTGAGCTCAGTACTGGACCTGCGTCGCGGACACCGCGCACGGGTCGCACCAGAACCCGAAGAGGAGCGGCTCGAACCCCATGGCGCCGAACGGGGTCGGGCCGCTGTCGATCGCGACCAGGAACGGCATTGAGTTGCCACAGCCCGGGCAGATCGGGTGCAACTCCGGCGACGGCCACTGCGGCAGCCCGCCCACCTGGTGCCGGGACCTCCCGGCGACCGCCGGCAGGCTTGGACCGAACTGGTTCGGCTGCGCTTCGAGCACCAGCGAGCACTCACCGGGGATGATGCGGCGGTCACCACCACCCGGCCCCTGCGGTCCGAAGTAGACCTCGACGCCGGTCGGGGAGGAACGGCGCCATCGGCGAAGCAGCACCACGGCCCGGCGAGGCGTCGCGAAGGCACTCCTGCAGCACCTCCTCGCCCTGCCCCAGCACCGCGAGTACCTGCTGGAGGTGGTGGCCGACACCAACGAACCCACCCTGCGGCTGTACGAGAAGCTCGGATTCCGCGAGTACCAGCGCAAGGAGGTGCGCCACACCCGCTGGATCAACCACTACGTCTCGCTGCGGCTCGCGCAGAGCTGAGCGCTCAGATCAGGAGCGGGAGCAGCGCGTGGCGGCGGCGGACCACCGCGCCGTAGCGGGAGTCCAGGCGCAGCCACGCGTCGGTGGCGCTGACCCGGACGACCTCGGACTCCTGCGGCCTGGAGACCAGGAAACCCATGCCGGACAGCACGAACAGGCAGCGCAGCGGCACCTTCACCTCGAAGCCCGCACCGGAGACCGTGAAGACCTCCTGGTCCAGCAGCGACGCGGGCGGGGTGCCCTTCGGGCCCACGTTCTCCTTGGCCACGTCGATGCCGCGCTCGGCCACCTCGCCGACGACCTTCGCCGGGAGGTCGTCCACCCGCTGCCACCCCGAGGTCGGCGGCAGCTCCGAACGCCACAGCAGGTCGCGCGGCGGGCCCGGGTCCATCACCGGGCCACCCGCCACCGTCAACGTCGCCAGCAGCTCGCTGCCGGACACCGTCAGGTCCGCCGGATCCACCTCTGCCGCAACGGACCTGGTGCACAGCGCGTCGAACGGCGTCGCCGCCCAGACGTCCACCCGCCCGGTGCCCGCGCGGTTGCGCAACCGCACCAGCACCTGCCCGTCCAGGCGCACCGCTCGGGCCACGAACGCGCCCAAGTCCTCGCGTTCGACGGCATCGGGCATCCGCAGCTCAGGCACGGGCGTTCTCCGGCTTCACCGAGTCCAGCTGCCACTCGGACAGGAAGCTGCGCTCCTCCGCGGTCAACCGCCGCGGCCGCCCGGCCCGCAGGTCGTAGGGCACCATCAGGGTTTCCGCGGTGGCCACCGCTTCCTGCGCGTAGGCGGTGTAGTCGACGATGAACGACGCCGCCTTCAGCTCCCGCACAGACATCTGCACCTGCAGCGACTTCGATGCGTAGACCAGCGGGCTGTGGTAGTCGATCACGACCCGCGCCACCACCATGCCCTCGGCCATGCCGAGCAGGCCCTGCCGCTCGGCCTCGGTGAACAGCAGCTCGGCGCGCGCCTCCTCCAGCAGCGTGATCGTCCGGGCGTGGTTGACGTGCCCGAACGCGTCCATGTCGGACCAGCGCAGGGCCACCTCTGCTACGAACGCGCCCACTGGGG
This sequence comes from Saccharopolyspora sp. NPDC000359, assembly GCF_040300525.1. Lineage (NCBI taxonomy): Bacteria > Bacillati > Actinomycetota > Actinomycetes > Pseudonocardiales > Pseudonocardiaceae > Saccharopolyspora > Saccharopolyspora sp. NPDC000359. The sequence goes on from NZ_JBEPDU010000041.1 coordinate 3,326, forward strand.
GAGCTCCCTTCCTGGCGTTCGGGTGGCCCGCGCCGCACGCGCGGGCCACCCGGCAACTCATCGGACCATGCTGCGCAGCTGACGCGCGGCCACCGAAAGCGTGGCCAGGTCGAGTCGACCCGAGCTCTTGATCTGCTCGAGCGCCGAATTGGCCCGCGCCAGCCGCGACTCGTTGGCCGACTCCCAGTGCGCGATCTTCTGCTCCGAGTCGTCCTCCGGGTCGCTGATCCGCAGCACGTCGATGGTGATCGCGCGCAGCGATGCGTAGAGATCATCCCGCAACGCCAACCGGGCCAGCGAGTGCCACCGGTTCCCGCGCTCCAACTCGTTGACCGCCAGCAGCATCCGCTCCACGTCGAGGTGCTCGGCGAGCGTGTAGTACAGGTCCGCGCTCTCCCGCGGACTACGCTCGGCGCTCACCCCGGCATCGCGCTCGGCCAGCTCGGCGACCTCCCGGATGTCCAGCAGCGCGAAGGAGTCCAGCAGGGTGCCGACGCGCTCGGCCAGTTCCACCGGCACCCCGGCCGCCGTCCACCGGTCGATCATCTCGGTGGCGCCCTCGGCCGCCCGGCCGCGCAGCAGCCCGCGCACCGACCCGGACAGCTCCTCGACCACCGGCCGGAACCGGGCGATCTCGGCGCCGATGGCCAACGGCTGCGGCCGGTTGTTCAGCATCCAGCGCGCCGCCCGGTCCAGCAGGCGGCGGCTCTCGAGCACCAGCTCGTCGGCCACCGAACTGGGCACCGAACCACCCAGGTCGTCGATCTGCTGCCACAGCGAGTGCAGGTCGTAGACGTTGGTGACCACCGCGAACGCCCGCACCGCGTCGGTGGTCGAGGCGCTGATCTCCTCGGCCAGCCGGTAGGCGAAGGAGATCCCGCCGCCGTCGACCATCTCGTTGACCAGCAGGGTCGTGATGATCTCGCGGCGCAGCGGGTGCGCGGCGATCGCGTCGCCGTAGCTCTCCTGCAGCGGCTTCGGGAAGTACTCCGGCAACCGGCTGCTGAACGCCTCGGTGTCCGGTAGCCCGCTGGCCAGCACGTCCCGCTTCAGCGACAGCTTGACGTGCGCCATCAGCGTGGCCAGCTCCGGCGAGCTGAGGCCCTCGCCGTTCTTCTCCCGCTCGCGGAACTCCTTGGCGGTGGGCAGCGCCTCCAGCTTGCGGTCCAGCCCGGCGTTCTTCTCCAGCGCGGTCACCTGGCGGGCGTGCACCGACACCATCGGCCCGGCGTGCGCCCGCGAGATGCCCAGCACCGCGTTCTGCCGGTGGTTGTCGGTGAGCACCAGCTCGCCGACCTCGTCGGTCATGTCCGCCAGCAGCTCGTTGCGCTGCTCGCCGGTCAACCTGCCGTCGACCACCAGGTGGTCCAGCAGGATCTTGATGTTGACCTCGTGGTCGGAGCAGTCCACCCCGGCGGAGTTGTCCAGCGCGTCGGTGTTGACCTTGCCGCCCGCGCGGGCGAACTCGATCCGGCCCAGCTGGGTCAGGCCCAGGTTGCCGCCCTCGCCGACGACCTTGACCCGCAGGTCCGCGCCGTTGACCCGGACCGCGTCGTTGGCCTTGTCCCCGACGTCGGCGTGCGACTCGCTGCTGGCCTTGACGTAGGTGCCGATGCCGCCGTTCCACAGCAGGTCGGCCGGGGCCAGCAGGACCTTCTTGATCAGCTCGGCCGGGGCCAGCTGCTGCACCGACTCGTCGATGCCCAGCGCCTGCCGGATCTGCGGGTTCAGCGGGATCGACTTCAGCGAGCGCGACCACACACCGCCGCCCGCGCTGATCTTGCTGCGGTCGTAGTCGTCCCAGGTCGACCGCGGCAGCTCGAACAACCGGCGGCGCTCGGCGAAGGACACCGCGGGGTCCGGGTCGGGGTCGATGAACACGTGCATGTGGTTGAACGCGGCGACCAGCTTGATGTGCTCGGACAGCAGCATCCCGTTGCCGAACACGTCACCGGCCATGTCGCCGATGCCGACCACGGTGAAGTCCTGGTTCTGGGTGTCCACGTCCAGCTCGCGGAAGTGCCGCTTGACGCTCTCCCACGCGCCCCGCGCGGTGATGCCCATCGCCTTGTGGTCGTAGCCGACCGAACCGCCCGAGGCGAACGCGTCGCCCAGCCAGAAGCCGTAGGACTTGGCCACGTCGTTGGCGATGTCGGAGAACGTCGCGGTGCCCTTGTCCGCGGCCACCACCAGGTAGGTGTCGTCGCCGTCGTGACGCACCACGTCGCGCGGCGGGGCAACCTCGCCGCCGACCAGGTTGTCGGTCAGGTCCAGCAGGCCGGAAATGAACATCCGGTAGCAGGCGACGCCCTCGTCCAGGGACGCCTTGCGGTCGGCGGCCGGGTCCCCGGTGGGCGTCGGCGGCCGCTTGACCACGAAGCCGCCCTTCGCGCCGACCGGCACGATCACCGCGTTCTTCACCGCCTGCGCCTTGACCAGGCCCAGGATCTCGGTGCGGAAGTCCTCCCGGCGGTCCGACCAGCGCAGCCCGCCGCGGGCCACCGAGCCGTACCGCAGGTGCACGCCCTCCACCCACGGCGAGTACACGAAGATCTCGAACTGCGGGCGCGGCTCGGGCAGCCCCGGGATCTCCTTGGGTTCCAGCTTGAACGCCAGGTAGGGGCGTTCCCAGCCGGGGTCGGCGGCGAAGTAGTTGGTGCGCAGCGTGGCCCGGATCAGACTCAGGTAGTTGCGCAGGATCCGGTCCGCGTCGAGGCTGGTCACCTCGTCGATCAGCTTGGTGACCTCGTCCACCAGGTCCGCCTCGCGGGCTTGGCGGTCCGCGTCGTCCAGCGCCGGGTCGAAGCGCGCCTCGAACAGCCGGACCAGCGTCGTCGTGGTGGTGCGGTGCGCCAGGATCGCGTCCTCGATGTAGTCCTGGCTGTAGGCGATGCCGACCTGCCGCAGGTACTTGGCGTAGGCGCGCAGCACCGACGCCTGGCGCCAGTTCAGCCCGGCGCGCAGCACCAGCGCGTTGAACCGGTCCACCTCGGCGGCCCCGAGCCAGGCCGCGCGGAAGGCGTCCTCGAAGCGCTCGCGCAGCGTGTCCAGCAGCCGGGTGTCGACCGAGTCCAGCACCTCCGAGTCCAGCCGCAGGCCGAAGTCGTAGATCCAGTGCGGCTGGTCGGCGCCGTCCAGCGAGATCTCGTACGGGCGCTCGTCGACGACCTCGACGCCCATGCTCTGCAGCACCGGCAGCACCCGGGACAGGGTCACCCGGCCGCCCACGTAGATCTTGAACCGGCGCTGCCCGCCACTGGCGTCGCGCGGCGCGTAGAACGACATCTGCAGGTCGTTCGGACCGGACAGGGACTCCAGTCGCCGCAGGTCAGCAAGGCCCTCGGCGGCGGTGAAGTCCTCCTTGTAGGCCTCCGGGAAGCTGTTCGCGTAGCGGTGGCCCAGCTGGCTCATGGCCTCCGACAGGCTGCGGGTCGCCAACCCGTCGCGGCTGCGGCCGGACTGCTCGGCGTCGACCTCCTCCACCATCCGGTCGTCCCAGGTGTGGATGGCCTCCTCCAGGCGCCGCTGGATGCGGCCCAGGTCCGGCTCGACCTGGTTCTCCGGGTCGGTGTGCACCACGAAGGCGACCCGCGCCAGGGCCGACTCGCCGACCCGCGTGCTGTACTCCAGGCCAGTGCCGCCCAGCTCGGCCAGCAGCACCTCCTGCATGGCCAGCCGCGAGCTCGTCGTGTAGCGGTCCCGCGGCAGGTACACCAGCACCGAGTAGAAGCGGCCGTAGGGGTCGCGGCGCAGGAACGGCTTGAGCTTGCGGCGCTCGGCCAGCGCCAGCACGCCGGTGATGGTTTCCTGCAGCGTGTCCGAGTCGGTGGAGAACAGCTCGGTGCGCGGGTAGTTCTGGATCTCCTCCAGCATCCGCTGACCGGAGTAGGACTCCATCGGGAACCCGGCGTGGTGGATGACCTCGCGCACCCGGCGTTCGATGAACGGGATGTCCAGCACGTCCTCGTGCAGCGCCGTGGTGGTGAACAGGCCCAGGAAGCGGTGCTCACCGGTCACCGCGCCGGACTCGTCGAAGGTCTTGACGCCGACGTAGAACGGGTGCACCGGTCGGTGCACTGTGGACGGTTCACTGGCCTGGGTGAGCACCAGCAGCTCCGGCGACAGCGCGCTGGCGCGGCCGTCCGGCCAGGTGGCGAGGCTGCGGGCCGCGACGCTGTCGCCGCGCAGCACGCCGAGACCGGAGGCCAGCACGGCCTGCAGCGCCGGGTCGGCGCCGTCCTCGGCGACCAGCTCGTAGTGCCGGTACCCGAGGAAGGTGAAGTGCCCGTCGGCCAACCAGCGCAGCAGGCCGGCGCCGTCGTGGACGTCGGCGGCGGGCAGCGGCGGCGGGTTCTGCTCCAGCTCGTCGGCCAGCGCGCGGGCGGTGGCGTGCATCCGCTCGGTGTCCTCGACGACCTCGCGAACGTCGTTGAGGACCCCGGTCAGGCCGTGCTCAAGGACCTCCAGCCGCTCCGCGTCGGCGACCCGGTCGACCTCGACGTACATCCAGCTCTCGGCCAGCGAGTCGGCGGGCGGCGCGGCCGGGTCGGCGCCGGGCAGCACCTCCAGCAGCTCACCGGCGACGTCGCGGCGCACCGCGATGATCGGGTGGATGATGCGCTGCACCTCGGCACCGTCGCGGCCGAGTTCGGCGATCACCGAGTCGACCAGGTACGGCGAGTCGTCGGTGACGATCTGCACCACGGTGGCCGGGCTCTCCCAGCCGTGGTCGTCGCGGGTTGGGTTGAAGACCTGCACCAGGGGTCGACCGGCGACCCGCGTCGCGGCCAGCCGGTGGTGCGACCGCAGGGCGCCGATCAGGTCGGCCGGGTCGTCGGCGACGAGCTCCTCAGCGGGGACGTGCCGGTAGTAGGCGCGCAGCAGCTCGGCGAGTTCGGGTGCGTTCTCCGCCGCCCGGTCCAGCAGGCGGCTCTTGACGAGTTCGGGGTTCTCGGATCGCTCCCCAGCCGAATCCTCCCCATCGGTCTGCGGTCGTCCGGTCTTCAACTGTCCGGGATTCGAGGTCATCTTCAGGCAGCTCCACGCTTGACGGCACCTCTTTGTGCCCACAGGTTCCACCATAAGACTGCCACTCCCGGCGACGGCCGGAGGGCGGTCCGGTGGTCAGCTGCGTGAAGAACCGCACAATGATCGATTACCTGCACGTTTCAGAACAGCGGATCCGTCGCCGCAGCATCGAAACCCGGGCGCCGGTGCCGCGCCACCGCACCGGGCCCGCGATCGTCCGATGTGGACGAGGTGGCGCGCTGGGGACGGCGCGGCGGCTCGGTGATTCCGGACACATGCGCCTCGCTGTGCCGACCGGGGCGGGTCGTCCCGGCCTCCACCTCACCGCGGCGACCGGTCTCGTAGGCCAGCAGCGCCTCGGTGAGCAGTTCAGCGAGGCCCACCTTCTCCGGCACCTCCGGGTCAGTGACCGGCGCGGGATCCGGAACCGGGAGGTTCGGTTGGGTGTCCTGGTCGGGGAGTTCCACCTGCGGTGGGTCCGGGGTCGGCGGGGTGGCCGCCGCGGTCTGGTCCGGCTGACGGTGCCGGGCGACCGCCTCCGCCGCTTCGGACTCCGGCTCGGGCTCGTCCGGGTCGGCGCGGCGGCGGGCCCGGCGGCGACCGCTGCGGGGCTGCTCGGGCAGCCGGAGGCTCGCCTGGATCTCGGCCAGCGACCGGCCGCGCGACCGCCGACCGCCGATCTCCTCCTCGGCCTGGGCCGCGGCGCTGCTCCCGGTCGGTTCACCGCGCTGGTGGTCCGGGGCTTCGGTGCTGTCCGGACCCGGTGCGCCGTGCCGCGGCGCGGGGCGCTCCTCGGAGCTCCGCGTCTCCGGCTCGATCACCGGCAGGATCGTGGTGGCGTCCGCTTCGACCGGCGGGGCCGGGAGGCCCAGCGGTTCCGGGTCGGCCGCGCTGTCCAGCTCCGATCCGGCCTCCCAGCCGAGCAGCGGATCCGACGCGGCGGGCAGGTCGGGGAGGGTGTCCGCTTCGCCAGGCGGCTGGTCCCGGAGCTCCGGGGGCCACCAGTCGGACCGGTCGGTGCGCTCCCCCGCCGGTTCCGGATCGACGAGGTCCGCCACCGCACCGGACACCTGGTGCGTGCTGGTCAGCAGGCCGTCCAGCAGCGCGGAGTCGAACACCACCGTCGGCTCGTCCGGCGTTTGCGAGTTCCTCGCGGCCTCCCGCTGGCGGCGCTCTTCGCGCAGCTCAGCCGCCCGGCTGGTGAGCGACTCCATCAGCCGGCGCGCCGCGTCGGCCGCTTCGTCCGACTCCGGCCGGGGCTTGGGCAGCTCCGGCTCCGAGGCGGCGGTGTCCGGCTCGACCACGCTCGGCGCACCCGCATCCCCAGCCCCGCTGACCTCGGGGAAGTCGAACTCGGGGAACTGCACCCCGGCCGACTCGGCTTCGGGCACCTGGTCCACGGCGGGCTGGATGTCGGATAAGTGAGCTTCGGGGGGCTGGATGTCGTGACGTGCGTCCACGGAGCGGACGTCGGGAGAGCCAGCCTCCGCAGGCCGGGCTTCAGCTTCCGCGGAGGGGGCTTCGGAAGGGCCAGCCGCTGAGGGGTGGACTTCAGAGCGGGTCTCGGGGGAGGGGGCTTCGGGCGAGCCAGCCCCTGCGTGCTGGAATTCGAGGGCGCGACCACCGTCCCCCCGGGCATCAGCGGTAGCGCTCTCGTCGAACCACCGACCCCCTTGGCCTTCGCCGTCGGAATTCGCGGACTGGGCCTCGGAGCTCCCCCTTCGCCGCTTCCCCACCCCGGACTCACCGGGGGGCTGAGCGTCTACCCCAGCAAACTCAACCGGCCCATAGCTTGGAAATCCAGCTTCAACCCGCTCAGCACTGGGGAACGGGTTCTGGGCCTCGCCAGCCGCAACTGGCATGACAATCGAAGACCGGCCTTCACCCTCGCCAGCCACAACCCGCTCGGCACCCGCGGAGCGCTCCTCGGCCCCGCTGGCCTCAGCCGCCCGGGCCTCGGAGTACTGGGCTCGTCGCCGCCGGGTCCCCCCAGGTCGTTGGTGCTCGCCCACGGCGTCTGGCACCCGGTGCGCGGGCTGCGGGCCGGGCGGAGGGACGTCCGGCGAGCCCAAGTCGGGCGTCGCCGACTGCGCCCCCCGCGACTGCCGGGGGACGTGCACGCACTCCGTGCGCGCCGGGTAGTCGGCCAACAGCCGGACCCGCGCCTGGTGCACGGCGGCGCGCCACCGCCGGTCGGCCGCGTACGCGCCGCGCAGGGAGCGCAGGGCCTCGGCGAACTCCGACCCGCGTTCGTGCACCTGGGACAGGGTGTTGAGCGCTTCGGCCAGCAGGCCGTCGAGCTTGTGCCGCTCGGAGATGGCGGCCGTGTCTCCCAGCACCCGCAGCGCCGCCGAGTGGTCACCGTTGGGCAGGTGCACCCGCGTGGCCAGCGCCAGCCCCAACCAGCCGACCGGTCCCGCCGCGGCAGCTCGCACCGGCTCGGCCAGCACCCGCTCAGCGGCCTCGACGGCCTGGGGTCGGTGACCGAGCTCCAGCAGCGACTGCACCCGCTCCAGCACCAGCCGGGTCCGGACCTCACCGCTGTCGGCCGCCGGATCACCGAGCTCGCGGAGCAGCTCCAGCCCCGCGTCGGCGACCGCCGTCGCCTCGGCGAACTCGCCCAGCCGACGGTGGTGCCCGGCGCGAGCAGCGCAGACGCGGGCCCGGAGCATCCGGGCGGTGTCCCGGTTGCCCTCCCCCGCGTCGTACAGCCGCTCCGCCTCGTCCAACGCCTCGGTCCGCGCACCGTCCTGCTCGCGCACCGGCATCGAGGCCGCCAGCGCCAGCAGCGCGTGCGCCCGCAACGACGGGTCGATCCGCTCCTGCTCCAGCACCGACCGCAGAATACGGGCGGCGACCTCCGGGCTGCCTGCGGCGCAGGCGCACCACGCCAGCTCGACCCGCAGCTCGGCGGTCACCTCATCATCGCCCGCCGACTCCGCGTCGCGGACCGCGGCGAGGGCCCGGCCGGTGGCCGGGACACCTCGCCCCAACCGGTTCGAGGCGAACAGGGCGAGCGCTTCCGCGCGCAGCCGTGCCGCCTGGTCACCGGCGCTCCTGGCGAGCGCGACAGCGCGATCACTGAGCACCAACGCGAGCTCGGGGACCCTCCACCGCATCTGGTGCGCGGGTTCGAGGAGCCCTTGTGCCGAGCCTGGGTGTGGTGGTCCGGACACGCTCGCCAAGGCGCCTCCGTTCAGCCCCGGGTCAGTTTGCGGTGCGTCACTCGGTGCGGACGGGCCGCCTCCGCGCCCAGCCTATCGATTTTGTTCTGCTCGTAACCCTCGAAGTTGCCCTCGAACCAGAACCACTTCGCCGGGTTCTCGTCGTCGCCCTCCCAGGCGAGGATGTGGGTGGCGACGCGGTCCAGGAACCAGCGGTCGTGGGAGATGACCACGGCGCAGCCGGGGAACTGCTCGAGGGCGTTCTCCAGCGAGCTGAGGGTCTCCACGTCCAGGTCGTTGGTCGGCTCGTCCAGCAGGATCAGGTTGCCGCCCTTCTTGAGCGTCAACGCCAGGTTGAGCCGGTTGCGCTCACCACCGGAGAGCACGCCCGCCGGCTTCTGCTGGTCCGGGCCCTTGAAGCCGAACGCGCTCACGTACGCGCGCGACGGCATCTCGACCTGGCCGACCTGGATGTAGTCCAGCCCGTCGGAGACCACCTGCCACACGGTCTTCTCCGGGTCGATGTTCGCCCGGTTCTGGTCGACGTAGGACAGCTTGACCGTGTCGCCGATCTTGACCGTGCCCGAGTCCGGCTCCTCCAGACCCACGATGGTCTTGAACAGCGTCGTCTTACCGACACCGTTCGGACCGATCACGCCCACGATGCCGTTGCGCGGCAGGGTGAACGACAGGTCGTCGATGAGCAGCTCGTCGAAGCCCTTCTTGAGGTTCTCCACCTCGACCACGACGTTGCCCAGCCGCGGGCCCGGCGGGATCTGGATCTCCTCGAAGTCGAGCTTGCGGGTCTTCTCCGCCTCGGTGGCCATCTCCTCGTAGCGGTTCAACCGGGACCGCGACTTGGTCTGGCGGGCCTTGGCGTTGGACCGGACCCAGTCCAGCTCGTCCTTGAGGCGCTTCTGCAGCTTGGCGTCCCGCTTGCCCTGGACCGCCAGCCGCTCGGCCTTCTTCTCCAGGTACGTCGAGTAGTTGCCCTCGTACGGGAAGGTCCGACCGCGGTCCAGCTCCAGGATCCAACCGGCGACGTTGTCCAGGAAGTACCGGTCGTGGGTCACGGCGAGCACGGCGCCCTGGTAGTTGGCGAGGAACTGCTCCAGCCACAGCACGCTCTCGGCGTCCAGGTGGTTGGTCGGCTCGTCGAGCAGCAGCAGGTCCGGCTTGCTCAGCAGCAGCTTGCACAGGGCGACCCGGCGACGCTCACCACCGGAGAGGTTCGTGACCTCCGCGTCCGGCGGCGGGCACCGCAGCGCGTCCATCGCCTGCTCCAGCTGGGAGTCCAGTTCCCACGCGTCGGCGTGGTCCAGGTCCTCCTGGAGCCTGCCCATCTCCTCCATCAGCTCGTCGGAGTAGTCGGTCGCGAGCTGCTCGGCGATCTCGTTGAAGCGGTTGAGCTTCTGCTTGATCTCCCCGACGCCCTCCTCGACGTTGCCGAGGACCGTCTTCTCCTCGTTGAGCGGAGGTTCCTGCTGCATGATGCCGACCGTGTAGCCCGGCGACAGGAACGCTTCGCCGTTGTTCGGCTGGTCGAGTCCCGCCATGATGCGCAGCACGGTCGACTTGCCAGCCCCGTTCGGCCCCACGACGCCGATCTTGGCGCCCGGGTAGAACTGGATCGTCGCGTTGTCGAGGATGACCTTGTCACCATGCGTCTTGCGCACGTTTTTCATGGTGTAAATGAACTCGGCCATACCCCGAATCGTAGTTGCGCCCCGTGTCGGCCCGCGCACGCGGTCCCCAAGCGGTCCCAGGTCGATCTCCCCGCCCGCCGCAGCGGCGGGCACCACCTCCTCCCGGTTGGCGTTCGTCCTGGCCAGTGACGGTCAGCCGCCGCGTGGCGGCGCGCCGACAGGTTCCAGCGACGGGCGCAGCGCCCGCACGTCAGCCCGAGGTGGTGGCTCCGCGCGCGCCAAGTCCAGGCCGACCGCGCTCGCCTCCAGCTCGACGGCGGTGCGCCACTGCCCACCCGACTCGTACTCGCGGGTGCGCAACCGACCGGTGGCCACCACCGGATCGCCCTTGGCCAGCGCCTCGACCATCCCGTCGGCGAGCCGCCGCCAGCAGTTCACCGTGGTCAGGAAGCGGTCGCCGTCGACCCACTGGGCGGCCGCCTGGTCGAACCGGCGCGAGGTGGCGGCCAGCCGGAAGCTGGCCACCTGGTTGCCGCCCGTGGTCTCGCGCACCACCGGTTCGGTCATGAGGTTGCCGACCACGGTCACGTGGGTCTCGTACATCTCCGCCGCCCTCCGTTCCGCGCAGCGCTCGGCGCTGCCGCCTCGGAAATCCGCGGCCGGTCTTCCGGCCACCTCTCGAAGGTTGCCCGAAGATCGCCACGCAGCGCGACCGAATTACCACCCTCCGTGCCGGAAATGGCCGATCGGCCAGGTCAGCTGCTCCGCTGGTCGTCCTTCTCGGCGAGGCGCTTGAGCATTTCGTTGTAGGCGTTCAGCTCCGCGTCGCCGTCCGCATCGGCCTTCCGGTCAATCCTGCGCGCAGCGCGGTTGTCCGCCCGCGACCACTGGACCAGCAGCGCGAGCATCACCACCACCAGCGGGACCTCGCCGGACGCCCAGGCCAGCCCGCCGCCGAGCCGCTGGTCGGCGAGCAGGTCGGTCATCCACCCCAGGTCGAGCCCGCGGTAGAAGTCCCCGCCGATCACGGTGGAGGACATCATCAGCGCGATCCCGAAGAAGGCGTGGAACGGCATGGAGGCGAAGACCAGCCCGACCTTGCCCATCGGTGGCAGCGCCCGCGGCGCCGGGTCCACGCCGATCACCGGCCAGTAGAAGATGTAGCCGACCAGCAGGAAGTGCGCGTTCATCGCCAGGTGCGCCCAGTGCTGCGTCAGCGCGACGTCGAACAGGCCGGTGAAGTACAGGGCGTAGAAGGAGCCCACGAACAGCACCAGCGCGACGATCGGGTTGGTCAGCACCCGCGTGACCGGCGAGTGCACGAAGGCCAGCAGCCACTCCCGCGGCCCCGGCGGCTGACCCTTGCCCGCGGGCTTGAACACGCGCAGCGCCAGCGACGTCGGACCGGCCAGCACCAGGAACACCGGCGCCAGCATGGACAGCAGCATGTGCTGGCCCATGTGCACGCTGAACACCGCGGGCGCGTACTTGCCGATGCCGGACGAGGTCGCCACCAGCAGCGTCGCGCAGCCGCACAACCAGGCGATGGTCCGCCCGACCGGCCAGCTGTCGCCGCGCTTGCGCAACCGGCGCACGCCCACCAGGTACAGCGCGGCCAGGGCCAGCGCGAGCGTGCCGTAGACCAGGTCGAACCGGCCGTCGAACAGCAGTCGGAACGCGGTCGGCGGCTCCGGCAACGGGTAGCCGATCAGCAGCTCAGCCCGGTCGGGGATGTCGCGGGACACCCCGTCCGGCGGCGGGGTGCGCCCGAGCGCGACGGCGATGCCGATCGTGGCGAACATGACCAGCGCCTCGACCGCGCCGAAGCGCAGCAGCGCGGCCACCCCGGTGCGCTCCTCGATGCGCTGCACCGCGCTGCGCCGCTGGACGAAGCCGAACACGCCGAGCACCACCAGCGCGCCGATCTTGAGCAGCATCAGCAGGCCGTAGGTGGTGGTGAACAGCTGTGCCGGAGTCATTCGCACGAACGCGTTGATCACCCCGGACAGCGCCATCGCCACCCAGGCCACCAGCGCGATCAGCGAGAACCGCCGCGCGACCAGCGGCAGGTGCGCGCCCCGGCGGGCGGCGTGCGCCACCAGCGCTACCAGGCCGCCGACCCACAGGGCCGCACCGAAGAGGTGGAACAGCAGGCTGTTGGTGGCGACGTCGTGCGCACCACCGGTGGCCGAGTGGCCGGTGGCGACCACCGGGAACAGGGCCAGCAGGCCCAGGCCGAAGGTGACCACCGTCCAGCCCCACGACAGCACGGCCCGGCAGGCCAGCACGACCACGAACGCGACGACTGCGGTGATCAGCCACGCCTTGGCCTGCTCCAGCGCGTCCACCAGCCCGAACAGGACCTGGGTGTCGAGCACGTCGCTCACCGGCCGCCCGGTGGCGTCCGCGGCGAGGAACGGCACCACCAGGACCGCGCCCACGCACCAGACGGCGGCCGCCCAGCCAGCCGTGCGGACCGCGGCGTAGCCGTCCGCGGCCAGCGCTCCCGAGCGCTGCGCGGGGATGCAGAACGCGGCGAACAGCAGCGACCCGATGCACACGACCGCACCGGACTCGGCGATCACCCGCACCACCGGCAACCCGTACTGGGTGAGCGGCCCCGGATCAGGCAGGCCCAGCAGCGCGTAAGAAGCTCCCGCGGAGAGTGCGGTGAGCGCTGCGGCGACGATGGCCGCCAGCACTGCGGCGGTGACGATCAGCACGCCCACCGAGCTGGACGGGCCGCGCCGTTCCGGTTCGGGTTCCACGGCGGTTTCGGATGGCACAAACCGAGCGTAACCGCCGAATTGAATCGTTCCGCCGCAGGATGCCGGGTCGACCGGTGATCTCACAGCGGCCCGAGCGCTACGGTTACGCCGTGACCGCTGTCCGTGGCTATGCGCTCATACCGCCGGTGCTGCTCCTGTGCGCCACCACCGCCTGTGCCCCGCCGGTGCCCGGCGAGCCGGTTCCGGCCGCCGGTTTCCGCGACGAACCGACGACGAGCGCCACCAGGCCGGGCGACCTCACCTCCCCGCTCCCCACCTCGTCCAGCGGCACGGACCCGTGCACCCTGCTCGCCGCTGAGGACCTGGCAGCGCTCGGTGGTTCCACGGGCACGCCCCACCCGAACCAGCCGATGCCGGGCGTGTGCACCCACCCGCTGACCAGCGGCCCGGAGAACGCCGCGGCGGCGGGCTACTACGACCCGCTCCGGGCGGTCACCGAGCGCCAGCCGGGCGGGGTGGCGGTCGAGGTGGAGGGCCGGTCGGCGTGGCTGTACTGCGAGCTGGTCGACGCGCACCAGACGTGCACGGCGGCCACCGAGCTGGGGCCGGACCGCACCCTGCTGACCATGCTGACCCTGCGGGACGCCTCCGCGGCGGACACCACCGACCACTTGTTCGGCTTGACCACCGCGGCGTTGCGCCACCTCCCACCGCCCTGACCTGCGGTGATGTCCGCCGTTACGGTTCCGGTTGTCGATCAGCTTGCCGTTCGGTACCGGCTCGGCAACGGTGCGGCGTCGATGCCACGGGGCCGACCGCCTACCGCTACCCTGCATGCTTGCAGCTCAGCGGTGCATGCCCCCATAGCTCAGCCGGATAGAGCAAAGGACTTCTAATCCTTAGGTCGCAGGTTCGAGTCCTGCTGGGGGCGCGAGCAGGCAAAACGAAGGGATTCAGTCCGGTACAGCGAGTGGAGGCCAAGGGATTCGACGCGTAGCGTCGCCCCTTGTGTCTCCTTCTGCTGCCTCCAAACGTGTCACCGTCCCCGAACTCGACGACCTGCGGGAGCTGCTGCCGGACTGGCGTCGGCACCTCCGGTCCATCAACAGGGCGTCGAGCACCATCACGTCGTACCTGACCGTCGGCGAAGAGTTCGTTGACTTCCTGGTCACGCAGGGCATGCCGACATCAGCCAGCGTGATCACGCGCGAGCACGTCGAGCACTACATCGTGCACCTCCAGGAGCGCCCGAACAGGCGCACCGGCAAGCCCTTATCCGCAGCCCAAGTTGCAAAGCACTACCGCAGCTTGCAGCAGCTGTTCCGGTGGCTCGACGAGATCGAAGGCGAGATCACCGTCAACCCGTTCACCAAGATGAAGGCACCGCATGTGCCTGAACAGCCGGTGCCAGTGCTCACCGACGACGAGCTGCGGGCCCTGTTGGGGACGTGCAAGGGCCGCAGCTTCGAAGACCGACGAGACACCGCGCTCATCCGGTTCCTCACGGACTCCGGGCCTCGTGTCGGGGAAATCGCCCCGCTGGAACTTGGGAACCTTGACTTCGACACCGACGTGGCTGACGTGCTCGGCAAGGGGGGCCGGTGGCGAGCCATCCCGTTCGGCAACAAGACCGGGGAAGCAATGCGCCGCTACATTCGCGCCCGCGCACGGCATCCGAAGGCCAGCACGACCGACCGGGTTTGGATCGGGAGGTCTGGCGCGCTGACGGAATCCGGCATCGCGCAGATCATCCGGCGCCGCGGCGAACAGGCCGGGATCATGGGCCTGCACCCGCACATGTTCCGGCACACCTTCGCTCACGTGTTCCTCGCCGACGGCGGCCAGGAGCAAGACCTCATGCGGCTTGCGGGCTGGCGCTCCCGCGAAATGGTCGGCCGATACGGGGCGTCTGCGGCAGATCAGCGGGCACGGGAAGCACACCGCAGAGCTGCGCTGGGTGATCGCGTGTAGACGGATACGGACACGGCTGCGAACAGACAGGACGCGAGCTATCTTGCGCGCCGCGATGGAATACAGCGCCGAACACCGGCGGCCCGTCTCTGCGGGCCGCCGTTCCGTCGGCCGTGACAGAACAGGCGCGAATGATGCCCGAAACTCACCAGCAACGCGCCTTGCGCGCTCGCATCGCAGCTCATCGATCATGGGCGAACACCGCCGATCGTTCGGCGCGGACCGCCGCGGCGCGCAAGGCCGCGCACGACAGGTTCGAGCGTGAGGTTGATCCAGATGGTGCCCTATCGGACTCTGAGCGTGCCCGCCGGGCAGAGCATGCCCGCAAGGCGTATTTCCTTGAGCTCTCCCGGAAAGCCGCTGCGGCGCGGTCAGCCGCCGCAGGAAAGCGTCGATCGGCTGCCGCGGATAGCTGATGGATGACTGCTAGTTCGCGGTGGCAACGTCAAGAGCCTTGGCCAGTGCTCCGATGCAGGCGAGCGCGGCCGACGGCGTGAGCTCGAACGGGTCCCCTGCCCCCTCGCGGGTGATCGTGATGGTGCGGTGCCCCCCGATGCTTTCGACGGCGAATTGCAGAGTGTCGCCGCTCTCCCCCGACACGACTGCGATGCTGTGGCGATCCCAGGTGTTGCGTGACAACGCGTACTCCATCCGCTGTCGGCGATGTGTCCCCCTTG
The DNA here is from genome assembly GCF_040300525.1 of Saccharopolyspora sp. NPDC000359. Lineage (NCBI taxonomy): Bacteria > Bacillati > Actinomycetota > Actinomycetes > Pseudonocardiales > Pseudonocardiaceae > Saccharopolyspora > Saccharopolyspora sp. NPDC000359. Next base: position 18,541 of record NZ_JBEPDU010000041.1, read on the forward strand.
CGCAGTTAGCATCGTTCGCAGCTCGCAGTTTCGCTACTGTGTTCGACAGATTTCCTGTAGACGGTTCACCTTTACCGATTCAGACGGTCGGCCCTGCTCGTTCTTTCGAGTGATCCGGCGCGCGCCTACGTGACATCACTCCGGACTGCCACTACTCCGCTTGACGCGCCTGGCCATTTCCGCAATCAGCTCGTCATCACTGAGCTCGGTTGGGCTCGGGTGGAGCTCCACCCCGGCACCGGCCTCTTCTGGGGTGATCACGCCGGACTCGGCCAGTAGCTCAAGCAGCGGAACCCGGAGCGCCGCGGCTGCGGCGCGGGCGTTCTTGATGTTCGGCGGGTAGCCCTTCTTCCACCGGAAGATGACCGACTGAGACAGGCCAGCCGCGGCGGCTAGGTCTTTCACCTCCCAGCCCCGCTGGCCAAGTTGTCGGTCGATGTAGAGGGGCCATCCTGCGGGCGTCTCTTCCATGCATCGCAGTCTAGTCGCATGCATGAGACTGAAGGTCACGCGTTGAGCAAGATCGGCGGAACGGCGTAACGCGCCACCTGGACCCACCTCCGAGTAGGCCAAAAGCAACTCGTGCCACTGTTGCAACGCGTTGGACTGATGGGCTAGATTCGCATCCATGCAAGCAACTCCAACGAATTGGACGACCGCGTGACCCCCCAGCCCACCGCCAGAGGCGCAGCCATCCGGAACCGGGCCGCCGCGCACGGCATTGACATCAGCCACCGCGACGGCGCCGACCAGCTCGCCGCACGCCTCGGCGTGCACACCGCCACCGTGTACCGGGCCCTCAACGGCACCACCATGCCGGGCGGGCGGTTCGCCGCCGGGTACGCCGCAGCGTTCGGGGCCGACGCGCTCGCCGACCTCTACCCCGCTGCCGAGCGTGCGGCATGACCCGCGCCGAGTGCATCGCCACCGCCGGGCGCGTCTTCCGTGAAGCGCTCGCCGAGATGGCCGCGTTGCCGCCCCGGCAGGCCGCCGAGCTCGCCTACTACCCCGGCAGCCCGTCCGTCGACGAACTCGAACGGCGCATCACCGACCTGCGCCGGGCCCCGTTGCAGCAGGCCGCGTGAACGACGAAACCCCCGCCGCGCCAAGGCGCAACGGGGGCTCTCGCAGGACGAACAAACCCACCACAGGAGTGAACGTGCCGGAAGAGTACAGCGGCATCACCGAATTCGCTTCGCGGTACGCGGCTACCCGAGTCGCGACCACGCGGGATGTCCCGAATGGACAGTGCGAATGGTGCCAGATGCACGGCGCGGTGTGCGCCGTGCTGATCACGTGGTGCCCGCGCCCCGACGTGCTCTCGGACGGCGTGGCCGAGTGCTGCGCCGCGTGCGCCGAATCGCGCATCCAGCGGGCGGTCGATGACGCGATCGACGGATCGCTGGTGCAGGTCGAGCTCTACGACGGCGCCGCCGCATGACCGTGATCGCGTTCGTGCCTTCCCGAACCTGCCAGCTGTGCGGCGGGCACCAGGAGCTCGACGTGCAGCCGCTCGACGGCCGCGCCTCGGCCCGGACGCCCTGCCCGCTGTGCACCTCCCCTGCCCCGCTTCACCACTTCCTCACACCGCGAAAGGACGTTCGAGCATGAGCAAGCCCAGCCCCCGCAAGGGCATCGTGCGGGTGGACTACCCGAACTACCACCGCTACCGGATCGACGGCCGGTGGGCCGTCGGCGTCACCACCGCTCTGAAGGGCATCCCGAAGGACGACGCGTTGAAACGCTGGTCCGCCCGAGTGGTCGCCGAGCACGCGGTGGCGAACATCTACGACCTCAAGCGGATGATCGACAGGGACGGCAACGGCCCCGCGATCAGCTATCTGAAGGAGCTGCCGAACCAGCGCCGCGACGAAGCCAAGGTGCGCGGCACCGAGGTTCACGCGCTGGCCGAGCGCTACATCAAGGGCGACGAGATCCAGGTGCCCGAACACCTCGAACCGTACGTGCGCGGGTACGCCGCCTACATCGAGGACTGGAACCCGACAACCGTCCACGAAGAGCTGACCGTGGCCAGCCGGACGCACCTCTACGCGGGCACGCTCGACTCGATCCAGGACATTCCTGGTCTCGGCCGCGTGCTGGTGGACTACAAGACCAGCGGCGGGGTCTACGGCGAGTACGCGTTGCAGTGCGCCGCCTACCGCCACGCCGAGGTCTACCTCGACGCCGACGGCGACGAACAGCCGATGATCCCGGTCGACGCGGTGTTCATCCTGCACATCCAGCCCGACGACTACGCGCTGATCCCCGTGCAGGCCGACGACGCGGCGTTCGCCGCCTACCTCACCGCGCAGGCCAACTACGTCACCAACGTGCAGTCCCGCAAGCTCGAAAAGCTGCTCGGCGCCCCGCTGGCGCGGCCGGTGGGTGATGCGGCGTGAACGTCCACGAAGCCATCACCGCCGTCATGGAAGACGTACGCGCCATCGAGAAGGGCGACCGCAACGACTTCCACAACTTCGCCTTCCGGGGCATCGACCGCGTGCTGAACCGGGTCGGTCCGGCGCTGCGCGTCCACGGCCTGGTGGTGACTCCGGAACTGCGGTCGCTGGACTCCCGCGACATCACCACCTCGAAGGGCAAGAAAGAGCGCGAGGTCACCGTGACGGTGGCCTACCACTTCCGGGGCCCGGAGGGCGACGTACTCGACCCCCCGGTGGTCGTGCCCGGTGAAGCCTCGGACTCCGGCGACAAGGCCGTGGCCAAGGCCATGAGCGTCGCTCAGCGCACCGCCTACATCCAGGCGTTCAACATCCCCACCGGCGAGACCGACCCCGACCAGCACAACATCACCCGCGCCGTCGATCCGCTCGTGAAGGTCAAGACCGAGATCTGGGCCGAGGCCGAGAAACGCGGCTGGATCACCGGCGACGGCTACCAGAAGCTCGCCGAGGACTTCACCGCGTGGAGCAACGGCAGCGACATCACCGAGGCCGACGAGAAGCCTCTGCGCGACTACCTCGCGCACATCCGTCCGAAGCGCACCATGCGCCGCAGCAACGGAGGGCAGCAGTCATGACCGGGCAGCTCGCGCTCGGCCTCGCCGACCGGCACCAGGGGCAGGCCGCCGCACTCGCGGCGGCCACCGCCGGACACCGCGACTACCGGCACCGGCTCGAAACCGTGCTCGCCGAGTTCGTCGCCGCCCGCGCGCCGTTCACCGCCGACGACCTCCGCCAGGCCGCCGGGGAACCCGACGGCGACCGGCCGAACGTCTTGCCGTCGGTGATCGGGGTCGCCGCTGCGCAGCGGGTGATCGTGCCCGCTGGGGAGTACCGCAGCTGCCGCCGGGAACGCCGGGCGTCCCGCAACCGCGTGTGGATCGCCTGCCCGCCGGACGGGGGTGCGGTGTGACCGTGTCGTACGAATCGCTGACGCCGGTGCAGATCGAGCAGAAGTTGCGGCAGTGCGTCACCGACCTCACCAAGGCCGAGCAGGCGTTGCGTACGGCTCGTGACGACGAGACGCAGGCCGAAGTCGACTACCGCTCGGCCTACCGGCAGGCCATGCTCTCGCCGGACCGGCCGAAGGTCACCCGTGGCGGCTACACCACCAGCGAACGGGACGCGTGGGTAGACGAGCAGTGCGCCGAGCAGTGGCAGGTGTACCGGATCGCCCAGACCCAGCGGGAAGCCGCGCAAGACCACCTCCGCACTGTGCGGGACATCGCGACCGCGGTGCAGTCGCTCGGCGCGCTGGTGCGGACCGCCTACGCCGTGGCCGGGTCCTCATGAGCCCGGCCCCGACCGCCCGAACCCGCACCGTCGTCACGCACCGCGCCGAGCGGCACGGCTGGCCGCTGTGCGAGCGCTGCGGGGTCGCCCTCGGCACCAACGTGCACCATCGACGGCCCCGCGGCGCGGGCGGCAGCAAGGACCCGGCCACCAACACCCCGTCGAACTTGCTGCTGCTGTGCGGGTCCGGCACGACCGGGTGCCACGGCTGGGTCGAGTCGAACCGGGCCGCCGCCTACCGGCACGGGTGGCTGCTGCGTTCCTGGCAGGTCCCGCTCGACGTCCCGGTGCGCATCCACGACCGCGGCCTGGTCCTGCTCGACGACCACGGCGGGATGACCTCAGCGCCGGAATCGCCGAGCAGCGCCGCCTGAACCACCAGAACCGTCCAGGCCGGGCCCGAACACGTCCCCGGCCGTCCGATTCCCCGAAAGGTCCGCCCGTGGCCCCCAAGCCCACCGATCGCCGCGAGTTCGTGCGCCTGTCCGTCGACCTGCCCACGCACCCCAAGCTCGCCGAGCTCGAAGACCTGCCCGCCGCCGGATGGCTCTACGTCGTCGGACTCTGCTATGCCGGGCAGCACCTCACCGACGGCGAGATCCCCGTCGCGGTCGTCTGCCGCATGGCCGGGGTCGGCCGCGACGTCGCCGACGCGCTGCTGGCCGCCGGGTTGTGGCACCCCACCAACCACACCTGCGGACGCTGCCCGCAGCCGTCCACGACCGGCCGCGTGGTGGTGCACGACTACCTCGCGCACCAGCGCAGCCACGACGACGCCAACGCCACCCGCGAGGCTGCCCGCAAGGCGGCGAACGCCCGGTGGTCCAAGCGCCGGGCCGCCCGCGACCAGGACGCCGACACCGTCGATGCGCAACGCAATGCGGATCGCATGCGCGATGCATCCGCGCCGCAGTGCGACTCCACCGAACCGCACGACGCAGAGCACCGTGGCGCCGAGGTGGAGACCGAAGCAACGCCGTCTTCCGGTGCAGGCGCGTCACCAAAACCGCAGGTCGATGCGGACCGCAATGCGGATCGCATGCGCACCGCATCCCGTTCGCAATGCGATTTCGATGCAGAGGGAGAGGTAGAGGGAGAGGAAGATAAAGACGCACCTAACGGTGCGTCTGCTCGCGCGGGCGCGCGAGCGCGGCGGACGCGCACGCGAGGAACCACCACCCTCGCCCAGCTCGCCGACTCCGCAGTGAAGCCGACCGCCCGGACGCTGGTCGACAGCTGGCGCAACTCCCAGCCCGAACAGGCCCGGCACCGGCCGCAGATGATCTACCAGCTGTCCAAAGTGGTCGACGGCCTGCTGCGTGACGGCGCCGAGCCCGCGCTCATCCGGGCCGCGCTCGATGAGTGGGACGCCCGAACCGACGTCCGCAGCCCCAAAATCCTCCCGAACCTCTATGACGACGCGGTGAAGCGCGCCAGGGGCACCCGTTCCGGGCGCCAGGATGGCCGCTCCGCGCGCGGAGAGAAGATGCGCGCCTACCTCAACCCGGACGGCAATCACGACCCGCACAGGGCTGCGCAGGCCGTTGCCGCGATCGGCGACCCCATCAACCCCGATTTCGACGCCATTTTCGGCGCCTCCACCACCTTGAGGGAGCTCACCGCATGAACACCGACGAAGTGCGCGCATGCATGGCCGTCGCCGCAGCGATCGACCCGACCATGCCCGCCGCCGACGACGACGTGGTGGCGGTGTGGGCCGCCATGCTCGACGACGTGCCCGGCAAGATCGGCGCGAGCGCCGTGCACTGGTACTACCGGTCCGATGCCTACCGCGACCACAAGCGCACGATCACCCCGGCCGACATCTTCGGGTACTACAAGCGGCAGGCAAACGACTGGCGCGAGAAGCAGAAAGCCAAGGAGATCATCGCCGCCGAGCGTGCGATTGAAGCGGCGCCGCGCGAGCTGCCGTCGATTCACGGGCTGTTCGCGAGGTTCCAGGCGGAGAAGCGTGGCCAGGACCCGGACATGGCCGAGGCCGACGCGAGCGCGCGCCGGTTCGTCATGACGGTGACCTGCCCGTACTGCAAGGCGCAGCCTGGCCAGCAGTGCACGACCATCACGGGCCGCGTCTTGGCGCGAGAGCTGGCGCACCCGAAACGGATCGAGGTCGCGCACGCGCACATCTAGTTGTATTCATGAGAGCGACTCCATATCATGCAAGCAACTCGCAGCCCGTCGAGAACCACCACAGACCGAAGGACCACAGTGGACACGATCCGCGTCACGCTGCCCGTCCCAGCGCCCGGCGAGACCGTCGAGCACTCCCAAGACGGCTACGTGATCCTCATCGAGAACACCAACACCATCACCGAGCCCGTCGGGCCCGAGGTCGGCGAAATCGTCGGCTACACCGTCGTCGAGACCGACAACACCGGCAACCACGTGCACGCCGCCGCCGTCGAGCAGCGCCCCCAGCGCACCCGCGTCCGCAACACCACGTTGTGCGACCGCTCCGGCACCCCGCTGACGATCGTCACGTGCTCGCAGTGCCGGGCCCGCCTCGAAAAGGCCGGGGCGCTCTGAGCCATGACCGCCACCATCACCCCCGCGACCACGTTCCGGTGCAAGCGCGGCCACCTGCTGACCGACGAAAACGTCTACTGGGTTCGCGGCACCCACGGGCAGACCCGCCGGTGCCGCACCTGTAGGCGACTGGCCAACAAGCGCTACGCCGCCCGACGGGACGCCCAGCCCGGCGTCACCACGATGCCCGACCGGCCCACCGCCACCAGCATCGGCGACATCAGCTGGCACGCCGACGCCGCGTGCTCCGGCGCCAACCTCGCGCTGTTCTTCCCCAACGACGGCGAAACCGGCATCCCCGACCGGGCCCGCAACGCCGCCGAAACCCACTGCGCGAACTGCCCCGTACGGGACCGCTGCGACACCGACGCAACCGCACTACGCGAGTACGGGCTGTGGGGCGGCAAGTGGCGGGCGCGCGACAGCCGCACCCGCCAGTACCGCATCACCGACCTGGTGAACGGCGAACCTTCCGACGAGTGGGTCGATGACGTCACCGTTGAGCGCGCCGTCAACGGCCACGCCGTCGGCCGCAAGCTCACCGCGGCCGAGCGCGCCGCCGTCGCCCGCGAGCTCGCCGACCGCGGCTACGGCTCCACCCACATCGCCGACGCCCTCGGTGTCAGCGGCACCACTGCAACCCGACTGCTCAAGGACACCACCACATGACCGCCACCCGGACCGCGCCGCCCGGGCTCGCCCTCGACACGCCGCCCTGCTCGATGTGTGGGGAAAGCACCGACGCGACCCCCGATCGCACCTTCGACTGCCGGACCTGCGGTTGTTCGTGGAGCATCGACGACCCCGAGCAGCACGGCGAATGGTTCGAGCCCGATGCACCGCAGTGCCCCGACACCATCCAGCCCCGCGGCGAAATCGTCCGCTGCCTGCTGCACGCCGGACATGGCGGCAAGTGGCACTACGCCGACGGCTACAGCTGGACGGGGGCGAGCGCATGATTCGCTCCACCGTCCACACCGCCCGCAAATCCCACTGGTGCGATACCTGCGATCGACGAGCGATCCGCCCCGGCCAGCGCTACCACAAAGCCGCCGCGTCCCCCGGAATCGACCTGATCAACGAAACGCAGCACTGGCAGACCTTCCGCGAATGCGCCGACTGCGCCGACCGCTACGGCCGCGGCCACCTCATCGCCGCGCCATGACCACCCGCTGACCAAGCACGAACGAGAGGTACCCGATGGCACTACCCGACCTGCACGGCGTCGGCCGACTGACCGACGACCCCGAACTGCGATTCGCCCCGTCCGGCGCCGCGGTCTGCACCATGACGTTGGCGTTCAACGCGCGCCGGAAGGACCAGACCGGCGAATGGGTCGACGGCGACTCGTTTTTCATCCGCGCCACCGCGTTCCGGGACATGGCCGAGCACATCGCCGAATCCCTCACCAAGGGCGCCGAGGTGATCGTGACGGGACGCCTCAAGACCGACCAGTGGGAAGACAAGAACAGCGGCCAGAAGCGCAGCGCGCCGTCGCTGCTGATCGACTCCATCGGCCCGAACCTGCGTGGCGCGACTGCGAACGTCACCAAGGCCAACCGCGCCACCGCAGGCCAGCCCGGCGATCCGTGGGGTGCCGTGCCGCAGCGCTCTAGCAACGAACCCCCGTTCTGATCGGAGAGGCGCGTGCAGGACTACGACGACGATCCGGATTTCGACAGCCTCGACGAGGACGAGTTCGAGTTCGTCGAGGAGTTCGGGAGCCCGCCCCCGGACGAACCTGACCTCGACGATTTCGACGACGAGTCCGCCGGTCAGGGGAAAGAAGAACCCGACTGTTTCGACTGCAACGACGCCGGATGCCGCAGCTGCGACCCGACACCCTTCCAACAGCGCGTCGACAACATCCGCGCGAAGCTCGCCCCCCTCTTCCACCGCGTCTACTGCCGGTTCGTCCGCCGTGACCAGCTCGACGACGAACCTCCGTTCTGAACCGAGAGGATCGAAGAAGCGCATGCACGCCGTGCACATCCTGTCCCCCGACAGCATCGCCGGACGCGCCCAGCGCGACCGCATCACCGCGGCACTCGAAACCGCCGACCAGGCGTGGAGCGACGACACCGCGACCGACGACGCCACCTACTTCGAGCACCTGGCCGCCGCCGCGCTCGCCGAGATGGGAACCAAGCTGTGAACGACCCCTACGCCCTGCTCAACGACCTCGACAGCGGCGTTGCCGTCGACGCACTGCGCGACGTGCTCGGGCTGACCCCGCCGCCGATGCACCCCGGCGACGACCCCGAGCTGCACGCGATCCTCACCGATGGCTGGACGACGTGCTTGGAAACCGTGCGCCGCACCATCGCCGACAAGCTCGGCGGTGCCCGATGACCACCCGCAGTCGTAATCGCCGATCCGCCAAAGCCGCCGGGTCCCGTTTCGAGCGGCAGGTAGCCGACTACCTCGCCACCCACGTCGATGACCGGATCGACCGCCGCCCGAAGACCGGCGCGCGCGATCGCGGCGACATCGGCGGCCTGCGCACCCTCGGCGGGTTCGGCGGCCGGGTCGTCGCCGAGTGCAAGAACACCACCCGCCTCGACCTCGCCGGTTGGGCCGCCGAAGCCGAGACCGAGCGCGGCAACGACGACGCCGTGGCCGCCGTCATCGTCCACAAGCGACACGGCGTTTCCGACGTCGGCCAGCAGTGGGTGACCTGCACCCTCGACGACCTGGTGGCCCTGCTCTCCGGCCACCGCCCCAACCCTGCCCCGGAGGTGACCGCGTGACCTTCCCGCCCCAGCTCGACCGCCGCCGCCTCGCCGCCGGGGTCGCCAAGCCCAACACCCCGGCCGAACGCCGCGCCGCCGCGCTCCACGTCGCCAGCAGCGCGCACGACGCCGTCGACTGCGCCCAGCTGCTGGACATGCTCGGACTCTCGGTGGCCGACGCCCGCACGGAGGTGTCCGCGTGACCGCCGCCCGCAGCTGAACCGACTGCCCGGCCAGCAGCACACCCGCTGGCCGGGCCCTCCCGGAGGTGACACCGTGCACGACAACACCGCACCCTGCACCATCGACCGCTGCAGCCACGCCGCCGACCACGGCCGCTACTGCTGCAGCCAGTGCGCCGAGCAGCTGCGCCACTGGCTCCGCGAGATCGAGGACTACGACGCCGCCACCACGGCCACGCCCGGCCGCGGCGGCGATGGTGGCCGACGATCCCCCGGCTACGGCTCCCGCCCACCCGCACGACTCGACGTGATCGCCGCCCGCGACCCCCGCTCGGTGCCGCACCAGCTCGGCCCCGACGACACCGACGGAGATGTGCGCTCGATCCTCGGCACCCTCCACAGCCTCGCCAGCTGGATCGCCGAAGAAGCCGACGACCTGCGCCCCACCCACATCCCCACCATCGCCACCGAAACTCGCTACCTGCGAGGCCGGATCGACTGGTGCACCAGCCAGCAGTGGATCGACGAACTCGCCGACGACCTCCACCAGCTGCACACCCAAGCCCGCCGCCTAGCCGGAGAATCACCGAAGCCGCTCGCACCCTGCCCGGACTGCTGCGGTCCGCTGTGGCCGGTCGGCAACACCAACGTGCTCGCGGTCCGGTGCAGCGACTGCGGCAGCTCCTACGACGGGCTCGGCCTGCTGCTACTCGGCCAGCAGGCCGCGTTCGAGAGGGCCGGGGCAGCATGATCGGGCGACCTCACGGCGCACCCGCCGTGTCGCGCTGGAACAGCACCACCAGGAGCAGCATGATCCGGGCCATGATCACCCCCGACCTTGACCAGCTGCGCGCCAGCATGGAAACCGCGAAGGCCGCCGAGGCGCGGTTCTGGGACCGCATGACCGAACTCGGCATCCCCGACGGCCAAGCCTGGGACGCCCTCCGCGTCGCCCTAGCCGAGATCCAGGACGGCGCCGACCACACCGACCCCTGGGCCGTCGCCGCCAACCGAATCGCTACCAACCTGCAGTGGAGTCCGACACCATGAACCGACGCCCGCCGATCGTCCGGTACCGCGACGGCCGCGCCCTGGTTGACCGAGCCAGCCTCGCGCGCCTGTCCGGCCGCTCGGTGCACACCATCCGCGGCGCCTGTCCCGTCGCCGACCGCGACCGCGGCACCGGCCGCCCGCTCTACGACGCCCAGCAGTGCGCCCAGATCCTTGCAGCCATCCCCACCAGAAAAAGTGGCATCTGCCGACATTTGACAGCCTCTGCCACCACTGCTTAGATCACCCTTCAGCGGGGAGAAGTGTGCCCGCAGTCCTTCGCCTCAGATCGGCCAAGTTCTCGCTCAACGAAACTCGTCGAGCCGCCCAATAAGCCGCGTTTTAGTCCCCACGCAACCTGAGGCCGCCGTAGCCGCTGACCAGCAACGTTGCCCTGCTGGCCAACCAATCCGTGTCGAGCACCCGGATATGGGGCGACGTACCTAGTCAAGGGATGAACGAGTATTGTTGCAGTCGTAGCCGCCATGTACACGTAATCAAGTGACCATGATGGTTACCCGACGGGACGGCGGCCGGGGGCCAACCAACCGCCGTCCCCAGGGAGGGGCTGATGGGCTACGGATACATTCCGTGGCCCATCAGCAGCATCCCATGCGCAAGCGTTGCGATCGCGAAGATCAGCAAGCGCATCGTGTTGTGCAGTTCAGCACAGCAACACTGCTTCCGCCTCATGCGGTTCACCTCCTTTCTGCTTCGGAGGTGCGCGCACAGGTTACCGAGCTGCCGCGCGTAGCCGATCACCGGGTCTATTGTGAGCACCCGCAATGACCAGCAGTTTTTGCTGGTTTACTGGTTTTCGAGCCGTCGAACAAGGCGCCAACCCAGATCTGTAGACGCGTGCAGCCAGCCAGGGAGGTGACCGATGGTCGCCTCCTCGATCACCGACTCGGACCAGGCTCGCGTGCGCGAAGCTGCACGAGCAGGGCAAGATCCGCAACGGCATCGCGAAATGCTGGGTCGCTCGCCCTCGACCGTGCGCCACGAATGATCCGGGTGCGTTTCCCGGCCGCCACTCGCGCACCATCCGCGAGCTTCGGACCTGCGACTCTCAGCTCGTAAGAATGTTTCCGAAGTGGTCCCGAACCGCCGAAGCGGACCGGGACCGCCTCATGCCCCGCGCTTGCGCTTGACCTCGGAAAGGGTTCCGTCGAGATCGCGACGCCACCGGCGGTCGTTGCCGTCGGTGAACTCGATCACTCGGGGAACCCACGACCGTGCTCGTCCCGGCCGGTCTAGCGCGTCCAAGATCGCGCTCCTCAACAGGCTCTCCGCATCGGTCCCGAGCAGCGTGCGAGCATCGATCGGCTGTTGCGCGGGCGGCCAGCAGCCGCGCTCGGCGGGTTCGCTCTGGCCGTCAAATTCGACGGAAACCGCCCAGATCGGCAAGCCGCTGGTGTTGACGTACTTCGGAATACCATCCTCGTCCCAGACTGCAACTTTGGCCGCGTGCTGCTCACGATCGCGCTGCCGCGCCATCCGATACTGCCGCCCCGCGAACCACGCAGAACAGGCAGCGATGAAAGCCGCCAGGACGGGAACCACGTTCCGAGTGTCGTTGAACCACTCGATCACCCGGGCATCGCCGCCAACGAGCCCTCGAACTTCGCCTGCTGGTCCTCTGGTGTTCGGGCCGCGGCATACTGCAATACCACTGCGCCATGTCGGAACGCGTTTTCGCCAAACCGGTCTGCGATCTTGGTAGCGGCAGCCTCGTCCGGGAAGACCATGATGGTGACCGCATCCGTTGTGATCATCTGGGTGCACCCGAACCGTTCACAGTTCCCGCTCGTGTTGTCCCGCGGGTTCGGCACCATCAGGCCGTCACGCTGGAACTGCTCGACCACCTGCTGTGCCGTCGGCGCCTCGCTCGCCGAGCCGCTTCCGCACGCCGACACACCCGCCAGGCACGCGCCCACCAGAGCAGCGGACCACCACCGCATCATCGGTTCCTCTCGATCAACCGGGTAGCCGAATGCCACCCGTGATCGTTCATCGTCGATCGACCTCGATCAGGTACCCAGCAAACGGGTGAACCCATGCCAACTGCACCACCCACCCGATGCAACGCAGACGGCTGCACCGAGCTCACCACCACCGGCCGATGCGAGGCACACCAGCGCAAGCCGTGGCAGCAGCGCAGCCGACACCAGCCCCGCGGCCGACTCGCCCGCCGCGACCGCGTGTTCAAGGCCGAGCACCTACGCCTCGAACCCCAGTGCCGCAGCTGCGGGCAGGCCGCCGAGCAGGTCGACCACATCCGGCCCCTAAGTCAGGGCGGCGCGATGTTCGACCACGCCAACGCACAGTCGCTGTGCGCCAGCTGCCACGACCACAAGACCCGCGCTGAGAACGCCGCTCGCAACCGATCAGCAGCCCGGCGCGCTGGTGGGTAGGGGTCTTCAGATCACAGCGCCCGCCTGGCTGGCAGGGCGCCGCCGGAGTCGCGCGTCTCGTGTCTCAAAATCCGCCAACGGGGCGTGCGAGCGCGGTCAGGCTGGACGCCGGTGCTCCCTACGAGCTGCTCCGGCACTGGCGGCCCGCAATCGGTGTGGTGGCCGTCGCTGCGGCAGCGACTTCCCTGTCTTGGAGGCCAATAGCTGATCTACGACAGCTGGGCATGGGCGTCGGTCGTTGAGAGTTCAGTGCCGACTCGTAGAGTAAGTCAGGTGACGCTGACCAATCCCGTTCCAACCGCGAGCTACGGCGAGGTCTTCACTCGCCGCTGGGTAGTCGACGTGCTGCTCGACCTCACCGGTTACACCTCGGACCGAGACCTTGGCGCTCTGCGCTTGCTAGAGCCGTCTTGCGGGTCTGGGGCGTTTCTTGGGCCAGCGGTTGAGCGGTTGATCGAGTCGGCCCAAGCACATGGTCGGGACTTTGCGTCGCTCGGTGAAGCCGTGAGGGCTTACGACCTCCAACCGGGGCATGTCGGCCTGGCACGCGAGCTCTGCAAGAACCTACTCACGACGGCCGGTGCCTCTGGAGCGGTTGCCGCGACATTGGCGGAGCAGTGGGTTCAACACGCCGACTTCTTGTTGGAAAGGGAGGTGGAGGACCGGCAGGTAGACGTGGTGATCGGTAATCCGCCGTACATTCGCTATGATGACCTTTCTGAGGCTGCGGCAGCAAACTACCGTCGTGCCTGGCGGACCATGCGCGGCCGAGGTGATATATATGTCGGCTTTTTCGAGAGATCACTCCGTATGCTCGCGCCAGGAGGCAAGATCGGTTTCATTTGCGCCGACCGGTGGATGCGAAACCAGTACGGCTCCGCGCTCCGTGAGCTTGTAGCGAGCCGATACGCCGTTGAGCACGTCTGGACGATGCATGATGTTAATGCCTTTGAGACGCAGGTTTCGGCGTACCCGGCCATTACTGTCCTGGCGAACAAACCGCAGGGCTCCGTCGTGGTCGCCGACACCACGGTCGGGTTCGGTGAGGCTTCGGCTCAAGCGCTCGCGAAATGGTCCCGCGACGAATCTCTGGTGGGTTTCGCCGACACTGCGGTGAAAGCACATCGGTTGCCGCACTGGTTCGATGGATGTGAACTCTGGCCAACTGGGTCGCCAGCCAGATTGGCGCTGATTGAGTATCTCAACGACATGTTCTTCCCGCTTCATGATCCAGGGGGCACTGGGACGAAGGTGTCGATCGGTGTCGCTACCGGCGCTGACAAGGTGTACGTGACCAAGGATCCGGACGTGGCTGAGCCCGACCGAATCCTTCCGCTGGCGATGCGTCATGATCTAACGTCCGGAACATTTGAGTGGCAGGGCAACTATCTGATTAATCCGTGGGATGATGATGGATCTCTAGTCTCGCTCGGCGACTATCCGCGCATGTCGGCGTATCTGTCGCAGTATCCGGAACTGCGCGCGCGGCACGTTGCGAAGAAAGCTCCCTTGGCTTGGTACCGGACGATTGACAAGGTGAATGCCGATCTTGTTCCGAGGCCGAAGCTGCTACTCCAGGATATGAAGTCACACATACACCCTGTCCTGGAACCGGGTGGCTACTATCCGCACCACAATCTGTATTACGTCGTTTCTGACAAGTGGGATATGGAGGTCCTCGGCGGTCTCCTTCTGTCGCGGGTAGCCCAGGCGTTCATCGAGGCGTACTGCGTCCGAATGCGTGGCGGAACTCTGCGATTTCAAGCCCAGTACTTGAAGCGTCTTCGAGTGCCTGACCCGTTGGTGCTCGAACGCGATAAGGCTACGTGGAACGCACTGCGCGTTGCCTTCCGTGCCCGGGATGTTGCGGGTGCAACCGACGCTGCAGCGAGGGCGTACGGTATCAATCTGGCTGATTTTGACCTCGCGCCGACGAAGGATGCGGCAGAGTGACCGCTGTGACAGCCACCTTCAACGACTACGACGCAGCGGTGCGTGCCTTCTGGGCAGGTCGAGACCTGCAATCGCAGAAGCAAATCGATTCCGGCAAGGTCGACGCCGGAACCCGAGGATCTGTTACAGGCGGCGGGCACTTGAACGCCATGCACGATCTGATTGCGGGGCAGTTCAGTCCGCTCCTCACGCTTGGTGCCGAAATACGTAAGAGCGGTATTATCCCGCTTCCTGGCCACTACCGGCGGGCGAAGAACTGGGACATTGTGGTCACCTACCAAGGAATTCTCGTCGCCGCGATTGAATGCAAGTCGCAAGTAGGATCGTTCGGGAACAACTTTAATAACCGTACTGAGGAAGCGATCGGCAATGCGGTTGACCTTTGGAGGGCCTACGAGGCTGGGCTCGTGGGCAAGGTGAAGCCGTGGCTTGGATTTGTGTTCGTGATCGAGCACTCGCCCGGCTCCACAACAGCTGTCAGAGACCAGGGCAAGCCGCTTTACCGTACTGACCCAACTTTTGACGACTCCTCCTACACGGAACGCTATAGAATCCTATTTCAGCGCTTGGTTCGCGAGCGTCTCTATGATGCGACATGCCTTATTAGTACCGCGAAAGGCGAAGGCATCCACGACGAACCGTTGCTTGAAGTGTCCACGAAGAACCTCACGGCGGCGATCGCCGGACGGGTTGAGTACATCAAAGGACTCCAACCCAGCACGTTGCAGCAGGAGGGCTCGGGCCCGTCGCAGCTGTCACTTCACCCCGACTTGACCAGTGGAAACGGGAGTGGTAGCAGAGCGGCAACGGAGGAGTGACCACCATGCATGGCGGAAGGCTGAAACAGGAGGCGGGCGAATGCCTTGAACCTGTTTCAGCCTCGCCTTCTTTCTGGAATGCTGAGTCGCCGCCAACTCCCTAGAACAAGTAGGCCGAGGTGCGTGGCCAATACGCCGGGAAAGACGATTAAGGAATTGCCGAAGTAGTCCCGCGTGCGGGCTAGCATAGGGTTTGAAGCAGGGAGGCACCTGTGGGTAGGACTATGCAGCCTGCGGCGTTGAAGTTGCTCAATGGGCGAGGGAACGGAACGGACTCAGGTGGCCGGAAGGTTGCGACGGGGCCAGCATTCCGGCGGATCGCCCCGGAGGCACCTGAGTGGCTGTCGGCTGAGGCCGCGGCCGAGTGGGATCGCGTGGTGCCTGGTCTGCAGCGGCTCGACATCCTTAAGGAAGAGGATCGGGCGGTCCTGGTCGCCTACTGCGAAACGTGGGCCCGGTTCGTAGCGGCGACCCGGAACGTGCAGGAGAACGGGTTGACGGTGACGAACCGGTCGACCCGCAAGGATGGCACTGAGTCGGAGTGGACGACGACGAACCCAGCGGTGGGGATCGCGAAAGCGGCTGGAACAGAACTGCGTGCGTTCGCGGCGCACTTCGGGTTGACCCCGTCGACCGAGGCCGCCCTGTCCAAGGGGGGTTCGGGTGGCGAGGAAGAGGACAACCCGTTCTGAGCCTGAGTTGCCCGACGATGCCGAGCTGGAGCGGTTGAAGCTTTCGCCGGAAGTCGCCTGGTTTCTGCTCTCGCGCGGCATCCCGCTGCCGGACTGCCCGCCGCTGGTCAAGACGCCCGAGCCTCGCGATGTGGCGGGCGCGGTGTTCGACGCCGAGCGCGTCGACCGCGTGCTGCGGTCGTTCGGCGCGCTGGTGCACACGCAGGGCCAGTGGGCGGGGCGGTCGCTGCGGCCGGATCCGTGGCAGATCGCCTACGTGCTGGCGCCGGTGTTCGGGTGGGTGCGCTACGACGAGGCCGCCGGTGGGTACGTGCGGATCGTCAACCAGCTGTACGTCGACGTGCCCAGGAAGAACGGCAAGTCGACGCTCTCGGGTGGGATCGCGATCTACATGGCGTGCGCGGACGGGGAGCCCGGCGCGCAGGTGGTCACCGCGGCGAGCTCGGAGCGGCAGGCCGGGTTCGTGTTTGGCCCGATCAAGACGCTGGCGGAGAAGTCCCCGGCGCTCAAGGGTCGGGTGCGGGCGCACCAGAAGAGGGTCGTGCACCCGAAGTCTGGTAGCTACATCGAGGTCGTCAGCAGCGCGGCGGACGCCCAGCACGGTGCGAACCTGCACTGCGGGATCGTCGACGAGCTGCACGTGCACAAGACCCCGGACTTGGTCGAGACGATCGAGACCGGCACCGGCTCGCGCACGCAGCCGTTGATCGTCATCATCACCACCGCGGACTCGGGGCGGCGAGGCACGATCTACGACCGCAAACGGCGCCGGGTCGAGCAGCTGGCCGCCGGGGTGCTGTCCGACCCGACCACCTACGGGGTGGTGTGGGCCGCCGAGCCCGCCGACGACCCGTTCGCCGAATCGACGTGGCGCAAGGCCAACCCCGGTTTCGGGGTGTCGCCGACCAGGGCGTACTTGGCGCGGGCCGCGGCCGAGGCGCAGCAGTCCCCGGCCGATCTGGCGAAGTTCCTGCGCCTGCACTGCGGGCTGCGCACCAAGCAGGAAACCCGGTTCCTCACGATGGAGTCCTGGGACCGCAACGCCTCGCTCGTCGACGAAACCAAGCTGTCCGGGCGGGAGGCGTACGGCGGGCTCGACCTCGCCTCGACGAGCGACTTGTGCGCGCTGTGCTGGCTGTTCCCCGACGACGTCCGCGGCGGTTACGACGCGCTGCTGCGGTTGTGGACGCCGGAGGCGAATCTGCCTGCGCTGGACAAGCGCACCGCGGGGGAAGCGTCGGTGTGGGCCCGTCAGGGGATGTTGACGGTGACGCCGGGCAACGTGGCCGACTACGACTGGATCAGGTTGCAGATCGAGCGCGACGTGGACGCCTTCGACGTCCGGTCGATCGGGTTCGACCCGTGGAACGCCACCCAGTTGACCAACGACCTGACCGAGGCCGGGGCGCCGCTGGTGAAGGTCCGCCAGGGGTTCGTGACCCTGTCGCCGCCGCTGAAGGAGCTTCAGCGGTTGCTGCTGGCCGGGACCGAGGAACGGCCGCTGCTGCGGCACGGCGGGAATCCGGCGTGGCGGTGGCAGGTCGACAACCTCGCGGTCGCGACTGATCCGGCCGGGAACGTCAAGCCGGACAAGGCCAACAGCGGCGACAAGATCGACGGCGTGGCCGCGCTGGTCAACGCCCTGTCCGAGGCCATGACCCGCAAGCCCCTTCAACGCTCCGCGTACGAGGACGACGACGCCGAGCTGATCATCATCTGAACAGGAGGCCGTGATGCGCGAGTACCGACGGCACCTCGGCCGCCGCGTGCTGCTGCACCTCGATGGCGCGACCCTCGACGGCGTCCTGGTGCGCGCCGACCGCGACACCCTCACCCTGCGCGAAGCCCGGATGCTCTCGGCGCTGGAGCCGTCCGACATGGACGGCGAGCTCATCGTGGAGCGCGTCCGCCTGGTGTGGATGCAGGTGGTGTGACGTGGTGGTGTTCAGCTCCGGCGGCGCGCTGGCCGGAACCACGTTTTCGTCGCTGTCGGTCCCGTGGCAGGTCGACGGCACCGTGATCGTCCCCGATCCCGGCATCCCGCTGGTCGAGGCGGCCAGCGACGCCCCCGGCGTGTGGCGTACGCAGCCGTCGGTGCGCAAGGTCGTGGACTTCATCGCCCGCAATGTCGCGAGCGTGCCGTTGCACGTGTTCGAGCGGCGCAGCGTCAACGACCGGCCCCGTGTCACCGACCATCCGCTGGCCTGGCTGCTGGCCGAACCCGCGCCGGGTGTGACGCCGTTTCGGTTCTGGCACGGCATTCTCGTCGACTTCCTGCTGCATGACCGGTGGTGCGCCCAGCTGCTCCCGAACGCCGACACTAACTCGGGGTACGAGCTGCGGCGCATCCCCGCGTCCCGCATGCGGCTGCTCGACGACGGCTGGGGCCGCGTAGCCGCGGTGCACATCGTCGACCCCGACGGCCAGGCCGCCGAGCACGACCCGGCCGGATTCGTGTTCGATCACGGCTGGGGCGGGGCCAACGGGGTGCCGCCGATCGAGACCCTGCACACGATCCTCGCCGAGTCCGCCGAAGCCGTGGCCTACCGGCGCGGGGTCTGGAAGAACGGCGCGCGGGTGCCGATGGTGATCGAGCGCCCCGCGGATGCACCCGCGTGGTCGGAGTCCTCGCGAAACCGGTTCGTGGAGATGTGGCGCCGGTTCACCCGCGGTGGCGGGCAGGAGGGCGGCACGCCACTGCTGGAAGACGGCATGACCGTCAAGGAAGTCAGCGCCTTCACCCCGCGCGACGCCCAGGACATCGAAGGCCGCCGCCTCACCGACGCCGAAGTGGCCAGCGCCTACCACATCGCCCCGGAGCTGGTCGGTGCGCGTGAGGGCACCTACTCGAACATCGAGGCGTACCGGCAGATGCTCTACCGCGACAACCTCGGGCCCTGGCTGACGCAGATCGAGCAGACCTGCAACGCGCTGCTCGTCCCGCAGCTCGACCGCGCCGGGCAGCTCTACGTCGAGGCCAACGTGGAAGCGAAGTTGCGCGGCAGCTTCGAGGAACAGGCCCGGATCTTGCAGGCGTCCACCGGCGGGCCGTGGTTGACCCGCAACGAGGCCCGCGCCCGCGCGAACCTGCCCGCGCTGGAAGGCGCCGACGAGCTGGTGGTGCCGCTCAACGTCACCGAGGGCGGGTTGGCGTCCCCGCAGGACACCGCGCCCGACGAAGCCATGAGGGAGTCGTGATGCCGCAGACCAAGGATTTCGGCGCGCGTGTGAAGGCCGCCGGGGACGCCGACGGGCTCGCCGAGGGCGAGTTCACCGCCCTGGTATCGGTGTTCGGCAACGTCGACAGCGTGGGCGATGTGGTGGTACCGGGAGCGTTCGCCGATTCGCTGGCGGAGTGGGCCGCCAAGGGCGACCCGCTGCCGGTGATCTGGGCGCACGACTGGTCCGACCCGTACAGCCACATCGGCCACGTCACCCAGGCCGAGGAAACCGCCGACGGCCTGGTGGTCACCGGGCAACTGGACCTCGACAACCCCAAGGCCCTGCAGGTCTACCGGCTGCTCAAGGGCCGCCGGGTCACGCAGTTCTCGTTCGCCTACGACATCGAGGACGCGGCACCGGCCGAGCGGGACGGCCGCGAGGTCTACGAGCTGCGCAAGCTGCGGGTGCACGAGGTCGGGCCGTGCCTGATCGGCGCGAACCAGGAAACCCAGCTGCTCGCCGCCAAGGCCCGCCGCCTCGCAGAGGGCGCGAAGGCCGGGCGGGTTCTCTCGGCGAAGAACTACGAGGCGCTGCGCGCCGCCTACGAGCAGATCGGCGAAGTCCTCGCCGCCGCCGAACCCACCGACGAGAAGACCGCCGCACCGACCGGTGCGGACATCCCCGACCAGGACACCGGCCAGCCCGAGCCCGCCGCCGCCAGCGACCCGAACGGGGCGCCCGCGAAGTCGGCCAGCCCGCGGCCCGCCCAGGTGGCCGCTTGGTCTCAACTGCACGAACTACTGACGGGAGTTCCCGATGCCGACGCTGCGTGAGCAGTACCAGGCGACCCTGGCGCGCGCGGCCGAGCTGGCCAAGAGCGCGACCGACGAGGGCCGCGAGTTCACCGACGACGAGGTGGCCGAGGTCGCCGAGCTCAAGGCCAAGGCCGACGAACTCGGCGCGAAGGTCAAGGCCGCCGACGAGGCGCAGGCCGCCGCCGCCGAGCTGGCGGGCAAGTCCGCCACTGCCACCGCGGTCACCTCGACCCGCGACCGCGACGAGCAGACCGACGCCGCCACGTTCGGCGAAGCGTTCGTCAAGTCCGCCGCCTACCAGGAGTTCCGTAAGGAGCACCCGGCCGGGGTGGGACAGGGCACGCCGGTCAACATCGGCCGCGTCAAGGTCGGCACGGCCGCGGACTGGTTCGCCCGCCGCAAGGCCACCCTCGACACCACCGTTGCCCGCATTCAGCCGGTGCGGATGCCGATGGTCGACATGATCGACCGCGACCGGCTGACGCTGCTGGACCTGATCGACCGCGGCCAGACGTCGGGGAACTTCGAGTACGTCCAGGTCACGTCGGTGACGCGCAACGCGGCGATCGTGGGTGAGGGAGGGCTCAAGCCGATCAGCGACATGGCGACGCAGCTGGCCGACGCCAAGGTCTACACCTACGCCGACGGCTACGACGTCACCAACCAGCTGCTCGCCGACGCCCCCGCGTTCGCCTCGTACATGAACAACGAACTGCGCTACAGCCTCGACTCGGTCGTCGAGGACAAGCTGCTCAACGGCAGCGGCGCGAACGGCGAACCGCGTGGCCTGCTCAACACCACCGGCGTGCAGGAACAGACCTACACCCCCGGCACCGACGCCAAGGAACTCGTGCGGGCCATCCGCAAGGGCATCACCAAGGTCACCCGGCTGCAGGGCGGCCAGGTCACCGCGGTGCTGATGAACCCGGAGGACGACGAGGCGCTGGATCTCATGGAAGACGGCAACCAGCGCTTCTACGGGCAGGGCCCGTTCGGCTCCGGCCCGGCCACGATCTGGGGCCGCCCGCGCGCGATCTCCGAACGGGTTCCGCAGGGCACGGTGATCCTCGGCGACTTCAAGCAGGTGGCGCTGCTGGACCGCGAGGGACTGAGCGTGCTGGCGTTCAACCAGCACAAGGACTACGCGCAGCGCAACATGACCTACGTCCGCGCCGAGCTGCGCGCCGCGCAGGTCATCTGGAAGCCGAACAGGTTGGTCGTCGTCAAGACCGTCGCTGCTGGCGCCTGATGGACGCCGAGCACCGCATGGTGACGGTGAACGGCATCCGCTACCGGCTCGAGGACGCCCAGCGCCTCGGCCTGGTCGCGGATGCCGCCGCCGACACCGTCACCGCGGAACCCGAGGCGAACACCAAGACCCGCGAGAAGCCCGTGCGCCACAAGGCACGCCGACCGGCAAGGGGTGCGCATGGCGGAAACGACACCGCTGGCTGATGCTGCTGCCCTCGCTCGGCTCACCGGGTTGCCCGCCGAGGACCCCGGACTGCTCGACGCCCTCAACCGGGCATCCGAGCGGTTCCGGGGCGCGGTCGGGCACCCGGTCACCGCCGTGGAACGCGACGAGATCGTGGTGGACGGCGACGGGTCGCGGTCACTGCTGCTGCCCGCCGTCCCCGTCACCGCCGTGCACCAGGTGGAGGTCGACGGCAAGCCGGTCACCGGCTACCAGTGGTCGCGCACCGGGTCGCTGCGCGCGGCCGGGTGCTGGCCGGACCGGCTCGGCGCTGTCCGGGTCGTCTACGACCACGGCTACCTGCCCGGTGAGATCCCCGGCGACATCTCCGATGTCGTGCTGGAGCAAGCGCAGATGATCCTCGACCAGGCGCCCGGCGTGGCCTCGCTGTCCACCGGTGGCGTCTCGGTGTCCTACCACCGTGTCGGGATCACCGAGGCGTGGTCGGCAGCGGTGGAGCGGCACCGGATCGGGCGGGGTGATGCGGCGTGATCTACGGCGAGACGATCACCGTCCTGCGTGCCCCGGTCGTGATCGACCGGTACGGCAACGAGGTGCGCGACTGGCCCAACGCCACCCGCACCACGGTTTCCGGGGTGTCGGTGCAGCCGCGGTCGGCCACCGAATCCGGCTCGGACGAGGCGCGGGAGATGGTCACCACCGGGTGGCGCATCTACACCCGCGCCGGGGTCGACCTCGACGTGGAGCCCACCGACCGCATCGAGTGGGCTGGCCGCACGCTGGAGGTCATTGGCGAGATCGCGCGGTGGCCGCACCCGGTCCGGCCGACCGCGGTGCACCACGTCGAGCTCGACGTGCAGCGCTGGAGCGGCTGATGGCGCGCGCTCAGATCCGCATCACCGACCGGGAGTGGCGGCGCATCGTCGCCCTGCCCAGCGTCCGCGCCGCACTGCGTCAGCGCGCGCAGTCCATCGCCGGGCGGGCCCGCGGCATCGCCGCCACCGAAACCCCCGGCGCCTCGATCACCACCGAGGAAGGCACCCGACCTCAAGGCCGTACCTACGCCCGCGTCGCCAGCGACGACCCCGAAGGCGAGTACGGCACCCAGACCCGCGAGCGCCGCCGCGTGCTCGGCCGCGCCGCCAACACCAAGGAGTAGCCGATGCGCGTTCAGATCGCGTTCGACGCCGACCTGCGCAAGGTCGGCACCATCATCGACGTTCCCGAGGACCAGGCCGCCACGATGATCCGCGAAGGCCGCGCCCGCCCGGCGCCGACCGGGCCGAAGCCCGGCGCGACCCCGCCGAAGCCGGGCCGGGCGGCGAGCGAGACGTGATCGACCCCGAGGCGCTGGTGGTCGACTGGCTACGCGAGCGGCTGCCCGGCGTCCGGGTCCTGGTCGACCTCCCCGCGCGATTCGACGAAGCGCTGCCGGTGGTGCAGGTGACCTGCATCGGCGGCGCCGCCTGGTGGCAGCCCTGGAACCCCGGTTCCGTCCCGCTAGCCCGGCAGGCGCGCATCGACGTCGACGTGTTCACCACCAGCCGCGAGCAGGCCGCCGACCTCGCGCTGCGCGCGTCCAACGAGCTTTTCGCGCTGCGCGGCCACGGCAACCAGTGGGGCCACGTCGCCGCCGTACTGCAGGAGTCCGGACCCGCGTGGCGACCGGACTACAACCCGAACATCCGCCGGTTCGGAATCACCGACATGCTCACCATCCGGCCCGCGTAGACCACCCGCCCAACCCGCGAACCCCGCCGTACGAGGCGTTTTCGCATGTCCACTTTGGAGTTTTTTTATGGCGCTCAACGCAGAGTTGGCACGGCTGGGCGTGACCGGCGCGCTCTACACCGGCCCCGTCGGCACCACCGCCCCGACCGACATGGGCGCATGGGCGTCCGGCATGGTCGACCTCGGCTACATCTCCGACGACGGCATCACCGAGTCCACCGACGAGGACAAGCAGGAGTTCACCCCCTGGCAGTCCTCGACCCCGATCCGTACCGAGATCACCCGCTCCACCAAGACCTTCCAAGCCACGCTCTGGGAGTCGAACTTCAACACGATCAGCCTGTACTACCGGGTCGGCCTGGAGGACATGACCCAGACCGGCACCGGCGCGGACGCCATCGTGTCGTTCGCGGAGAAGGGCAAGCCCAAGCGGGACCTGCGCGCGTTCGGCATCGACGTCATCGACGGCACCTACCACCGGCGCATCTTCCTGCCCTACGCCGAAGTCACCGAGCGCGGCGAGATCACCTACAAGTCCGACACGCTCATCGGCTACCAGGTCACCATCACCGCCTACCCCGGCACCGACGAAATCTCGGTGCTGCGGCTGTTCAAGGAGGGCTGGACCCTCCCCACGCCACCGCCGGAGCAGCCCGCCGCCTGACCGACGCCCCCTGACGGGGCCGCCGCGGCGCCCTGGTGAGCACGCCCGGCGGCCCCCATCTTGCTCACCATCAGCTCACCAGGAAGAGAGAACTCGTGACCGGCATCGATATGGACGCCTTGCTGGCGCAGCGCGAGGAGGCCACCGGCAGCCCCGACACGTTCGCCTTCACGTTCAAGGGCGAGCAGTGGGAGGCCAAGTGCCCGATCATGGCCGACGACGAGTGGAAGGACGAGCTCCGGGAGCTGTCCCACGACATCGACGTCGCTGAGCACTACCTCGGCGTCGAGCAGTACCAGCGGTTCACCGCCACCGGTGGCCGGGCTGGTGTCGTGCTGCTGGCGGTGCGCGAGTACATGCGCACCCAACAGGACCAGGACGGCCAGGGCCGCCCTACTCAGCGGTCGACCTCCTCGGCCCGGCGCCGGAAGCGGTAGAGGCCGACCTGCTCGCCACCTACGGGCGAGACGTCATCGCCGAGTTCTGGCGCGGCGAGATCACGCTGCGCCAGCTCCGCGTCCTCATCGAGCACCTGCCCCCCGACGGCGCGTTCGCGCGGGCGCGCGGTGACGGGTGGACCGACCTTGAGCACCTGGTGGCCAACGTGCACGACGCCATCGGCTGGTCGGCCTACTCGATTGTCGGCGCGCTCGGTGCGAAACCGAAGAAACCCAAGCCGCAGCGCCGTCCGGGCGATGAGTTCGCCGACCAGCTCGGCGACCGTGGCGGCCATTCCACCGAGGACGTCGTGGCCTACCTCGACAGCCTCAAACCCACAGCAGCGTAAAGGGGGTTCGTCGTGGCCGACGGCTCGGTGGTGTGGATCGACGTCCTGCCCAGCATGCGCAACTTCGGAGCCAGCCTCGCCAAGGAAGCGGCCGGGGCCGGAACCCGAGCCGGGCGGCAGGTCGGCGCCGAGCTGGACAAGGCCGCGGGCGAGGCCGGGCGCCGGGCAGGCGAGTCGATGGGCGTCGGGCTGGAGGCCGCCAAGGCGCGCGTCGACAAGCTCGCCGACTCCCTGAAGGCCGCCCGCGGTAAGGAAGCCGACGCCGCCGGGCGCGTCCGGGTCGCCGAGCAGCGCCTTGCCGAGGTCCGGGCGAACGGCAACGCCAAGGCCAGCCAGATCGCCGCCGCCGAGGAACGCCTCGAAACCGCGAAACGCGGTCTGTCGACCGCCTCGGACCGGGCCGCGGCGGCGCAGAAGCGGTTCGAGCGTGCGCAGGCCGACGCCCAGGACGCCATCGACTCCGTCTCGCTGTCGCTCGGGCGGGCTAAGGATTCCGTCGGCAAGTTCGGGGCCTCGCTGGGCAGCATGGCCCGCACCGTCGGCGGGTTCGCCGCCGGAGTGCTGGCCATCGGCGGCGCCGCCGACACCGCCGCCCGCGCACTGGAGTCCGCACAGCTGGGCGACAAGCTCGCCGCCCAGCTCGGCACCACCCCTGAGATGTCCGCCAGCTACGGCCGCATCGCCGGATCGCTCTACGCCCAGGCATACGGCGACTCGATGGGGCAGGTCAACGACGCCATCCGCGGCGTCGTGCAATCTGGGCTCGTGCTGGAGAAGGCCAGCACCGCGCAAATTGAGACCATCACGGCCAAGGTGCTCAATCTCGCCACCGCCTTCGACCAAGACCTGGGTGAGGCGACGCAAGCCGTCGGGCAGCTGCTGAAAACCGGGCTCGTCCCCGACGCCACGGCCGCGCTCGACATCGTCACCCGCGGGTTCCAGCAGGGCGCCGACCGCTCCCGCGACTTCCTCGACACCCTGACCGAGTACTCGGTGCAGTTCGCCAAGCTCGGGCTCGACGCCCAGACCGCGACCGGGCTGCTGGTGCAGGGCATGCAGGCCGGTGCCCGCAACAGCGACTTGGTCGCGGACGCGATCAAGGAATTCGCGATCCGAGCCGTGGACGGTAGCGCGACCACCGTCGAGGGATTCGAGGCCATCGGCCTGTCCGCCGACGAGATGGCCGCCCGCATCGCCCGCGGCGGACCCGAAGCCACGGCCGCGCTCGACCTGGTGATGGACCGCCTACGCAGCATGACGGACCCCGTGGCACAAGCTCAGACCGCAGTGAACCTCTTCGGCACGCAGGCCGAGGATCTGCAATCCGCTCTGTTCGCGCTGGACCCATCGAGCGCCGTGGGTGCGCTCGGCGAGGTCGGCGGGGCAGCCGATGCGATGGGCACAACGCTGCGTGACAACGCGCAGACCCGGTTGACGGAGTTCGGGCGGGCCCTGCAAACCAGGCTCGTCGACATCCTCGGCGGCCACGTGATCCCCGCCATCGAGAGATTCGTGGGATGGGTCCGGGACAACTCCACGTGGTTGGCTCCGGTGGTCATCGGCGTGGGGTCGTTCGCCGGGGCGGTCGCGTTGGTCAACGGCGCGATGACCCTGTGGGCGGCACGCACCGCGCTGGTCACCGGCGCGCAGTGGGCGCTCAACGCCGCCATGAACGCCAACCCGCTCGGCCTGATCATCGGCGCGGTGGTCGCGCTCGGTGCCGTGCTCGTCTACGCCTGGAACAACTCCGAGACGTTCCGCAACATCGTGCTCGGCGTCTGGGAAGCGATTTCCAATGCTGCCCTGTGGGCGTGGAACAACATCCTGCGGCCGGTGTTCGACGCGATCGCCGTGGGCTGGCAACTGCTGCTCGACGGCATCTCGTGGGCGTGGGAGAACGTCCTCCGCCCGGTGTGGGATGCCCTCTCCGCCGCAGCGAACTGGTTGTGGGCCAACGTGCTCTCGCCGGTGTTTTCCTCCATCCGCCGGAACTGGGAAATGGCGCTACTGGGCATGCGGACCATGTGGGACACCGTGCTCAAACCGGCGTGGGATGCGATTTCGGCCGCCGCGAGCTGGTTGTGGACCAATGCGCTGCGCCCGGTGTTCAACCTCATCGGTACCGGGTGGCGCGGCCTCATCGACGGCATGCGGTGGGTGTGGGATCACATCCTCAAGCCCGTGTTCGACGCGATCGGCTGGGCACTTGATCTCGTGGGCCAGGCGTTCGACCGAACTGCGAACTGGATCCGCGATGCATGGGACAAGATCAAGGAGTACACCAAGGCCCCGATCCAGTTCGTGATCGACGTCGTCTACAACAACGGCATCCGCCCCGTGTGGAACGGCATCGCCGGAGTGTTCGGGCTCGACAAGCTCGACGAAGTCCGTCTTGCCGGTGGTGGTGTGCTGCCCGGCTACGCGCCCGGCGTCGATTCGGTGCCCGCGTTGCTCTCGCCCGGCGAGTCCGTGCTGACCCCCGAGGCCACGCGGTTCCTCGGCCCGGACATCATCCTGGCGCTCAACCGGGAGTTGTCCGGCCGCCCGCCGGGCTCGACCGGTGGGCACGGCGTCGGCCGCTTCGCCGGGGGCGGCATCGTCGACGGGCTCGCCGCGATCGCTGGATGGATCCCCGGCATCGGCGGCGCGATCACCACGCTGCGCGACTTCCTCAACGGCGACGCCGCTGGAGCTCGCGGGATGTGGCGAGACCTGGTCACGGGCATACCTCGCAAAGCGGTCGAGTCGATCACCGAGTGGTTCAAGTCCGACAGCGGCGGCTACGGCGCGGTGCCGGTAGCCAACGTCGGCGCCGGGGTCCAGCGATGGGCTCCGCTGGTGTTGCAGGCGCTCGCGATGCTCGGGCAGCCCGCCGACTACTTGGGCATCACGCTGCGGCGGATGAACCAGGAATCGGGCGGGAACCCGAACGCGATCAACCGGTGGGACGTTAACGCCCAGCGCGGCACCCCGAGCGTGGGATTGATGCAGGTTATCGGGCCCACCTTCGCCCGCTACCGCGACCCGCGCGCGGCAGCGAACATCTACGACCCGCTCGCCAACATTCTTGCCAGCATGCGCTACGCGCTCGCGCGCTACGGCAGCCTGCCCGCGGCCTACAACCGCGCAGGCGGTTACGACTCGGGTGGCTATCTGCCGCCGGGCGATTCGCTGGTGTGGAACCGCACCGGCCACCCCGAGCCAGTGCTTACCGCGGAGCAGTGGGACACCGTGCGCCGGTACCTGCCCACCGACGGCGAGGGCGGGGCGCGGCCGATCGAGATCAAGGTCTACCCGCGCGCCGACCAGTCCGAACAGTCCATTGCCACCGCGGTTCGCCGCGAGCTGGCCATGAACCTCCGGATGGGGTGATCGGCGTGGTGTTGGGGCGGATGCTCAATCAGGCGTTCCCGCAGCGGGTCCGGTGGGTGCTCGGCGGCCTGGTGCTCGGCGACATCGACGCCGAGGGCCGCGAATGGCTCGTCACCAACGACACCGGATGGTTCGACGGGCCCGCGCCGCGGACCGACCGCACCGCCCGCAGCGGTGACGGATCGTTTCGCGGCCGGGCCCACCGTGATGAACGGATCATCACCCTGGAAGGCGTCTGCGCCTGCCCGTCCGTGGAGTCCCGACGGGCGGCGCAGCGCCTCATCACCGGGATCTGCCCGGACGGCGGCAGGCTCTACGAGCTGGTGGGCATCGAGGACGGCCACCGCCTGGCCGCCGACGTCGAACCCGACTCCGCACCCACTACGGCACCGATCAGCGACACCGCGTTCCGCTGGTCGGTGCAGTTCGCCGCGCCGGACCCGCGCCTGTATGGGCCGTGGGAATCCACCTCGACCGGCATGGCCATGCCCGGCGACGGTGGAGTGGACGCCTCCCCACTCGGAGTCGACGCCTCCGAACCCGGAGTGCACGCCGGGGAGATGGCCAACACTGGCGTCGCCCGGATCACCAACGGCGGCAACGCCCCCACCTCACCGCTGCTGACGATCCGGGGCCCGATTGTGCGGCCCGTGGTGCGCAACGTCGACACCGGGACCAGCCTGGCCTACTCCGGCACTCTCGGCCCCGCCGAGTTCCTGCTCATCAACACCGGCCCGTTCACTGCCCGCGGCTACCCCGGATACCAACCCCTGCTCGGCGGCACCGCAAACCGTCGCTCGCTGCTGACCCGCGATGGCCCCTGGCCCGAGATCCCGCCCGGCGAGTCCGCCGGGTTCGAGCTCACCGCCGACGCGATCAACTTCGATGCGCTGCTGATCGTCGAGCATCGCCAAGCCTGGTACTGAAGGAGATTCCCGCATGCCCAGTGTCGTCGAGGGGCTGTCGCCCTGGTTCGTCAACAAGCGGCTCGACCCGCGCGACATGCGCGCCGGGCTCGCCGCCGCGTTCGCCGGCGGTTTCGACACCGAGCCCGGCAACCTCACTCGTGAGGGCGGGGTACTCGCCGGGGGTGGTGGGTCCAACGGTCAGCTTGGCGTCGTCGCGCTCGACCAGCCTGGCATGGCCGTGCGGGTCATCGCCGGACAGTGCGTGATCCCCGTGGCGGGGGAGCTCGGCTACGTCGGCACGCTGCCGACCACCAGCACGCTGGACATCGACCCGGCCGACCAGACCAACCCCCGCATCGACCTGGTGGTGGGGCGCGTCGTCGACTCCGCGGAGGACACCGGCGCTCGCACGTTCACCGTCGAGGTGGTCAAGGGCGTGGCCTCGGCGTCCCCCACCGAGCCGTCGGTGTCGGGGCTCGATTGCATCGTGCTGACCGCGGTACGGGTGAAGGCCGGGGCAACCGCGATTGCCCCGGCCGACCTGACCGACCGGCGCCGCTTCACCCGCGCGCCGGGCGGCATTCGGCTGTCCTACAACGACGGCAACCGACCCGGCGGTAGCGCGGGCGACTTCCGCTACGACCTCAACGAGCGCGAGCTGTCGGTGTGGACCGGCACCGAGTGGTCGGTGGCCGCCAGCGCCGCGGGATGGAAGTCGTGGAACGCCGCGCTCAAGGCCGAGGGCGACGGCTCGACGGTCCATCTCGGCAGCGGTGGAAGCGTCAACGCGAAATACCAGGTCATCGGCAAGATGATGACCATTCGCATGCTGTTCCGCTGGGGGTCGTCCGGCTACTACGCCGCGCCCGGCAACATCTACACCGAGCTCCCGCCAGGGTTCACCAACGGCGCCATCCACCAGAAGATCAGCTGCTCGCTGTGGGTTCCGGGTGGCCCCTCGAACAACCGCGGCGACTACCTCGGGCAGGCACTCGTGTGGGAAAACTCCCGCCGCATCTCCCCGATGTTCCCCGCGTCCCCGGCCGACTGCCGCCAGACCTACTACCGCATCACCTCGGCCGTTGGCTCCGCCGGTTCCGGCATCCCGCAGATTCCCGGCGGCTATCCCGAGGGCGGCAACCTCGCGCTCTGGGGCGTCATCGAACTCCCGTAGGAGGTGCCTGCCGTGGTCGACTACCGGCAGCGCGACACCGCGCCGCGGTTCGAGGTGCTGGTGTTCCACACCCGGACCGGGCAGGTGCTCGCCGAGCTGGACTACTCGGCGCTGTCGTTCGACGAGCAGCTGAACAAGGGCGGTTCGGCGACGATCACGTGCCCGCTGGATTCCGCGACCGGCCGCGATACGTGGGATGACCGTTCCCCGGCGTACGTGCTGCGCGGCATCATCAGCGGCCCGTGGCGGTTCTCGATCGCGATCGTGTGGGGCAACACCGTGGCGTGGGCGGGGCCCCTGATCTCCCCGAAACCGGCGCTGTCCGGAGTCGAGCTGAAGTGCTCCACGCTGTGGGCGTTGTTCGGGCGGCGGCGCCTGATGACCTACTCCGCAGTCGACCCCGCCGCACCCTCGGCCACCGTCGCCTTCCGCAACCGCTCGCTACCGGGCATCGCGCAGGGCATCGTCGAGCACGCCACCGCCGAATACGGCCGCGAACTCCCCCTCGACCTCCTACCGGTCACCGTCGAGGGCGAGCACGAACGCACCTACCCCGGATACGACTACAAGCCCGCCGACGAAGCTCTGCGGCAGCTCTCCGAGGTCATCAACGGGCCCGATATCGACTTCCGGCCAGTGCTGGTGCGCACCGCAACCGGGGAGGCGATCCGCTGGCAGGTCCGCATCGGGCAACCCGAGCTCGGCGACCGCGCCGCGCCGCTGGTGTGGGACTACGGCACCGGGCTGGTCGACCTCGATTTCGACATCGACGCCTCCCAGCAGTGCAGCTACGTCGCGGTGCCCGGTGACGGCCAGGAGCACGCCAAGGCCTTCGGCGTCGCCTACTCCAACGAGCTGGTCGACGCCGGGTGGCCCGCGCTGGAAGACGCCAACAGCAGCCACAGCTCGTCGACCAACCGAGACCAGCTCAACGACTACGCCGCCGCGCACCTGGCCGCCTACGGCCGCCCCCTCATCGCCCGCAGCGCCGTTGTGAACCCGGAGGTGTATCCGGGGCTCGACGTGTGGCGGCTCGGCGACTGGGCGCGGTTCAACCTGCACGGGCACCCGTTCGCCGAAGACGGCGACCACCTCGCCCGCATCACCGGATCGTCCTATGCGGACGGCCGGATCACCCTGGAACTGACCGGCACCCTCGCGGAGGTCTAAGCCGTGCCGACCATCCCCCGCCCCGGTGGCGACCCGCTCGACGAGATCCGCAAGCTAAAACAGCGCGTCGCCGAGCTCGAACGCCGCTCCAACACTCAGCTCATCACCAAGGACGCCAACGGCTCCACGCTGGTGGCGCCGGACCGGATCACCGGCCGTGGACTCGCCCGCCCCTACATCCCCACCCCGATGATCCCGGCGTTCCTGCCGGACTGGCCCGGCACCCAGCAGCCGGAGTTCAGCGGCAAGTGGGTGCAGTCCATCTACCACCAGCACCCCAGGATCGTCATCGCCGTCTACGCCGGATCGGAAACCCCAGGCACAGGCGGCGAGATCCGAGTGCTTATCGGTGGGCGCATCGTGTCCCAGCCCGCTCCGGTGACCGCCACCGGCGACAGCATCTACCAAGCCAACGCCCTGCTGTTCGGGCCCGCGCTGTGGCCTGGCGAGCACATGACACCCACCACCGTCGAGATCCAGGTACGCCGCACCACCGGCACCGGATGGGTCCGGTTGTGGCCCGCGGTCTGGGGAACGGAGGCATGATGACCGACCCCGTCGAGCACGCCCAAGCGCCCCAGCCGATGGCCGGGTGGTGGGGCGGCCTGCCGATCCCTCCCGGCGTCGGCGACAACACCGGCTGGGCACCTCCGGCCCAGTGGGACCCAGACATCGGCGGCTTGGTCGACCAAGACGGAAACCCGGTCATCCCGACCGATCCGCCACCGGAAACCTACCCGCCCGACGTCATAGTCGTCCCCCCGCCGCAGACCAACCCCGAGCCCAGCCTGCCACCGGACACCGCCGACCCGACCCCCGACGGGAACGACGCGCAGCCCTAGGCCCTGATCACGAGGGAGGGCGCGTGGACATTGGCGCGCTGGTGACTGCGGCGGGGCCGCAGGCCGGGGTCGGCGGCGTCCTGGTCGTGCTGCTGGTGTGGGTGATGCGCAACGCCGCCAGCGACCGCGGCGACTACCGGACCGCGCTCGCCGATGCCGAGCAGCGCCACGCCGCCGAGCTGGCCCGCGTCAACGCCGCGCGCGACGACGAAGTGGCCGAGCTCCGCGACCAGATCGACGAGCTACGGGCCCGCGTGGACCTGCTCGCCGCCCAACTCGATGACGAACGGCGCCGCCGGTGGGAAGCCGAGGACGCTGCTGCAAAGGCTCGGCGGGGGGCTACATGAGACGTCCGCAGTGGATGACGTGGGCCCGTGCCCGCGCCCTGGTGCTCGCCGCAGTCGTGGTGTGGGCCGCGTGGCTAACCTGGTCGCTGGCCGACCAGTCGCGCACCGCCAAGCAGGAAACCGGCCGCGCCGACAGCACGCAGCAGCGCCTCGACCAGCTCGCCGCCGACATCGCCGAAGCCTGCCGCCAAAGCCCCGACGCCGCAGCCCGTATCGGCGCCGCGTGCGTCTCGGCCGAGCAGGTGCAGCGCGAACCCCGCGTCCCGACCAACGGGCAGGACGGAGCCGACGGCCGCGGCATCACCGCCACCTCGATCCGCGCTGGACGGCTGGTCGTGTCCTACTCCGACGGCACCACGGCCGACGTCGGCCCGGTGGCCGGTCAACCCGGAGCGACCGGCGCGCAGGGCCGCGGCATCGTCGCCAGCGTCGTCGACGACGGCGCCCTGGCCCTCATCTACTCCGACGGCACCCGCGAGGCGGTCGGCAGGATCGTCGGACGCCCCGGCGACGATGGTGCCGACGGGCGCGGCATCGCTGAGGTCACCGCCGACGGCGGGCGTCTGGTCGTCACCTACACCGACGGCACCCGTGAGGACGCCGGACCGCTCCCGCCCGGACCGCAAGGCGAACCCGGAGCGCAGGGCGACCGCGGCGAGCCCGGCCCGGACTGCCCCGCTGGCTATGAGCTACGGCCGGTGCTCTACCTCGCCGCTGGCGGCGGCACCGCCCCCGGCATGGGCTGCGTGGCCACCGACGCCAGCACCACACCGCCGACCGAAACCCCCGATACCCCAGAGACTTCCGAGAAACCGAGGTGATCGCATGGCACAGCCGCTCGTGTGGCTGGCCGACGTGCTGCGCGCGGCCAGGCTGCGCGTGGTGGAAACCGACGGCTGGCGTGACCGCGCCGCCCGCGGCACCCCGCCCCGCCCGGTCGGGGTGCTCAACCACCACACCGCCACCCCCGCGTCCTACGCGCGGCCCGCGCCGACGGTTCGGATGTGCATCACCGGCCGCCCCGACCTCGACGGGCCGCTGTGCCACGCCGTGATCGCCTTCGACGGCACCGTGCACATGATCGCCGCCGGACGCGCCAACCACGCCGGACGCGCGAAGGCCTCCGGCCCGAACCCCGGCGGCGACGGCAACACCCTGTACGTCGGGTTCGAATGGGACTACGCGGGCACCACCCCGCCCTCGCCGCAGCAGTACGAGTCCGCGGTGCGCGCCAACGCCGCCGTCCTGCGCCACCTCGGCCGCACCGCCGAGTCCGCCCGCGCCCACGCCGAAACCAGCGTCACCGGCAAGTGGGACCCCGGCCACGCACCAGGCCGAACGATCGACATGGCGAAGTTCCGCGGCGACGTCGCGCGCGCCATGACCGGAACCCCGATTCAGGAGGTAGACGACTTGACCCCCGAACAGGACGCGATCCTGCGCCGCATCGAACACGAACTGCTCGGCCCCCGCGGAGAGGGCGGCCGCATCCAGGGCTGGGGCACCGAGATCGGGCCGCGCACCCTGGTCGCCATGCTCGTCGACCTGGTCAACGCGCTACTCGCCCCGAAGCCATCGCGGGCACCGGGCGCCGAGCACCTCCGCGTGCCACTGCCCGACGCCGTGCGCGACACCAACGGCTTGGTCTACGGAGTGCTGCCGCAGCTGCTCGGCCAGCTGACGGCCGCGATCAACGCCGCGAGCGGCACCGACCCGGCTGCGGTCGCCGCCGCACTCCGCCCGGTGTTGGTCGAGCTGGTCGGCCCGGTCGTCGACGAAGCCGTGCGCGCCGCCGTTGGAGCAGACAACCGTGAGCAGGCCGAGGCGATCGTCACCGAGCTGGCGCAGCGCCTCGCCGGACGGGAGGCCGCAGCATGAGCGACCAGCTCACCGCCTGGCTGCGCACTATCGTGCCCGCCGCCTGGTCCGCGGTCATCGCCGCACTCGTCACCGCTGGCGCCCCGGCGTGGCTGGTCGACGGGCTCGGCGACGCCGGGCCCACGCTCGTCGTGCCGCTCGTGCTCGGCGTCGTCTATACGCTGCTGCGGGCCGTCGAGCCGCGCATGCCAGCGTGGCTCACGCGCATCCTGCTCGGCTCCAGTAAAGCGCCTGCATACCAGTAATACTGGGTCCGCTAAACTTCGCACTGTTATCTGAGTAACATTACTCAGATAACAGTGCGCCACCCAACAAAATGGCGATAATTTACCCAACTAAAGTTGGTTGCCAGGTGAAACCATGCGGAACCAAAACGGCACCACTTTAGTCCTTTCGGGTGACAATCGGCCATTCCTCCTGAACCTGATCCGCCCTCCGAGCTAACATTCACACCATGAGATCAGCTCGCAAAATTGTCGTCACTCTCGCCGCATCGGTCATGTCACTCTCCGCCTATCAGGCCGTTGCCGCAGCAGATGAGACTAGCGTCGAGCCGCGCACTGCTGGTGAGATTGCCGAATGCCTGGTGAATCCAGCGATTCCCAATGCAGCCATCGTTGACAGGGTTCCGGTAAGCAGGCCCGATACCCCACAAAGAGAGTTTCAGCTCGAATGTGGACCCATGGAAATCGCAGGGGCACGCCACATTCATGCAGGTCATCCAATTAACAACGCAGTCACTTTCCAACGCTGCTACTCCGCCGCCCTGGTATTCGGCGAAAAGATCCCGCAGCAATACTCATCGCTTTACCGCTATACACCTGCAGGCGGGCCGACGGTCGAGGTTGCCACTGATGACTTCGACCCATTCGTCCTGAGTGCATGGACCAAGGGGCCCAACAGTGCCGACTGGGACGGGTGCTCAGCGGCCATCCCGTGACGAACTTGCGTGGCGCACCCTCCACATCCACGGGGGTGCGCCATACTCAACGGCATGAGCGCAAACACGGCCACCTACCCGGCCCCGGATGCTGACCAAGTCCGTGCACTCTGGGACCAAGTCCAATTTACAGAAGTTGACCGCACAGTCGCCCATGCTGAACCAGTTTTGAACTGGCTGCAGCACGATCGCCCGAAAGGCGGGGCGCACCTTCAGGGCTTCAAAATTCACGGATCCAGCGAGTTTGAGTGGTTTGCGCGAGATCATCTCCCCGGAAATATCGCGTACATACTTCCTCACCCGGATCTACGTACGTTGCTGCCCGATTCGTTCGGGATTACCGATCCGCTCAGCTACAAAAGTTCGCGCCGCCTGCGAGGCTGGCATTATGGGGCGTCGCTGGAACTCGCACCCCAGTGGGCCCGAGCCATGTATTCAGGCGGTTTTCAAACCGATCTATCCAACCTTTCCAACGAGGAGCAAGATTCTCGCGCCCACCGAGCTCTGGAGAACGCGAGCAACCTCTACTCTGAGTTGTTTGGAAACCGTTACAGCACGATCTCTTTCGCGACGAGCCCAGATCCTTGGTGTGCGTGGTTTCCAGGCCTCTTCAACATCACATGGGCAGTCCATGATCGACTGGAACAGGTATTGTGGCTGCTTGCGGTCACCGACATGGATTGATGAGTGCAACGACGGACGTGCCCCCGCGTTCCCAGATTCCGGGAACGCGGGGGCACGTCCGTCGTTTTGGGCACTGGTCAAGCGGCCAGGCTCCACCGGTGCTCGCCGGCGGGTTCGTCGATCCATACCCGCTGCTCGCCTGCCTCGACGGTCAGGCCGAGGCGTGACCACCCCGGTTCCCCCGCCGATCGCCATAGCTGGTGGGCTTCCTCGACCGCCGACCACAGCGACGTCGGCCCAGCCTCGATCACCAGCCATTCCCCGTCGGCGGCCGGTTCGTGCATGACGACCGCGTGTGATCCGTCCGGCGCGGTGATGGTCCCGGCGGTGGGTCGACGGGTCTCCGGGTCGAGCCGCATGCCGTAGCTGGAGCCCGGAGGGAGCCCCAGCAGGTGCGCCAGGAACCACACCACGCGGTTGCTCTGCCATGGGTTCGGCGGCACGCTCGTGGTCCTGGTGTGGCTGTCAATTGCGGTTGACGTGGGCAGCGTCCGGGGCTGCTGGTGGCGGTGGCGCATCAGCATGAACGTCGCCCACCGGTCGGTGAATCGTCCTTCCAGTCGTTCATCGTTCCGGCGCAGCAGTGCCAGGTTTCCGGCGCTGATTCCCGTCCTGATATCGGCCAGCAGTAGGCCGCCGTCGGTCAACTGCTGGCACCAGGCGCGCGGCACCGCTGGCACTGAGCAGGTCGCGATGATCCGATCGAACGGCGCATGCTCGCGCAGGCCTTCGGCGCCGTCGCGGGTGACGAGCGTCGGGTGCAGTCCGATCGAGGCGAGCCGGTCGCGCGCCGGGGCGACCAGCTCGGCGTCGAGGTCGACGGAGAACACCCGTTCATCGCCGAGCCGGTGCGACAACAGCGCGGCGTTGTAGCCGGTGCCGGTGCCGATTTCCAACACCCGGTGTCCGTCGCGCACGTCGAGTGCTTCGAGCATCCGCACCATGAGGTCGGGTTTGGTGCTGCTGGAGATGGCCTCCCGGTACTGGCCGCGGTCGGCGAGCGCGGTGACGAGGGTGACCGGGGAGTACACGCGGTCAAGTCCGCTCGGCGAGGACACGTCGACCGGCTCCCACTCGGCGCTGTGATTCTGCGCGTAGACCTCGGGCACGAGCACATGTCGCGGTGTCGCGGCGATCGCTGCTTTCCACGCCGGGTCGCGGAGATCGCCGCGTGCTTCGAGTTCGTCGGCGAGCGCTTGCGCTCGGGGTTGCCATGCGAGGTCGAGCTGAGCTGTCATGGCTGCCCCTTCATCAAGAGATCGGCGAGCGTGTCGGTCAGCGGTGCGCCGGTGCGGCCTTCGATCCACCCATACTGCCCACCGGGGTTGATCTCCAAGAAGACCCATTCGCCCGACGGGGTGACCACGAAGTCGAGCGCCCCGTAGACCAGCCCGAACGTGCACATCAGCGCGTGAATCCCCGCGGCCACCTCGGCCGGAGGGTCGATCAGCTCGTACCGCAGGGCGTCGTAGTCCGAACGCCAATCCACGTAGGAGGTCGCGTTGCCCGCGTGGATGGCCGCCGCAGTCAGGTGCTCGCCCATGATGATCACGCGCACCTCGAACGACTTCGGAACCCACCGCTGCACCATGTGCGTGGTGACCTCGATGCCTCGCAAATCGTCGAGGTCTGCGGTGTCGAGTACCCGCGTGAACGACAGCTTGCGGGTGCCCTCTTCCGAGATCGCGTTCGATCCCAACAGCTTGGTGACCGTGCGTCCCTCCGCGGCGAACCTACGTACGGTGTCCGCCTCGTTGGTGATCGCGGTGTCCGGCACCGTCAGCCCGCACTCGTGCGCCCTGACCAGCTGCACCGGCTTGTAGGCGGCATCAGCCATCCGCGCCGGGTGGTTGACCCAGAACACCGGGAGGCTCGACAGCACCCCTCCGAGCCCGAACTTGGCTTCCACGACGGCGTGCTGCCGTTCAGGTTCGGACAGCTCGACCGGCATCCGGTACGCCTCGGGGCTGCGGTACCACACCGCGTGCACGTCTTCGAGCTCGACGCAGTGCGCAGGGGTTCGCAGGTACCCGGACCAGCGGCCCCCACGCAGCCCAGCGGAAACGCTGAGCTGCGCGGGGAACCACGCAGTGTTCACCCGAACCATCGGCGTGCCGCGGTCCCGCAGCGCGTTGACCATCGCATCAGCCGATGGGTCGAGATCCCTCGCGAGGATCAGGACCGTCATGCAGGCGACCCCGGGAAATCCCCGTGGAAGTCGTAGGTCCAGTCCTCGTTCGGCCCTTCATCGCCATCGAGGCTCGAACTCGAATCTGCGCTCGGGTCCATCCGCAGCTCGCGGAACGACACCCCGTCAAGGTCGGTCGCCAACTGCCGCTCGTGGTCGTAGCGCCACGCGGGCAACGACTGAACCGTGCCGTTCGAACGCACCGCCATGTCCCGCAGTCCCCACGGCCGGACACCATCGGCCGACACCAGGGCCGTGCTCTCCGGCATCCCCAGCGGTCGGCCGAGCGGGAACTGCGCGCTGTCCGGCGCGACCGGATCGTGCACGAAACGTGCCATCGTTTCGGCAGGCATAACACCATCCTTTCCAATCGATCACCATTACCTGCTGGTGCGGAGGACGTTCCGCACCGCCAACGACAGGGCCGAGCGTCGCCGATCAGCCCTGTCAGCTCATACCGCCGCGTCGGTCACGGGCACCGAGTCCGGCGCTTCCGTACTGGAGCGTCGGCGCCAAGGCCCGCCGCGGGGCCGCATCGTCGCCCCGGACTCGCCGAGGAGCTTGCGCACGAACCCGAAGGATCGGCCGCTGGTCTTGACCAGGGCCCGGATGGTGGCGCCCCGCTCGTAGGCGGCACGGAAGACGTGCGCGACCTCGGCGCGGTACTCCCCAGCCACCGTCACATCAGCGGGGATCCGCGGAACTTGCGGCGCATCGGAACTCTGCATCATCACCTCTGCTCAGCGCTGGATTGGCGTGCCCCGGTGCCGGTCAAGGGCACGGCACCGAGGGCGGAGGCGATGGCCGAGGGCGCCGGGGTCGTCGCACACCCGGCCATCGCAGTGCCCGGCCGCCCTGGGGGGCAGCGGTGCGGGCACGTGGTTCCGGCGAGGGCACCGGCCTAGGAGGGGAAGAGTCGGCTGCGGTGCCCCGCCGAGCTTTACAACTTCTGCAACCCGATCAAGGCGTGGCGCAGCGTCCACCGGTGCGTCGCCATGTACTCGAAATCGTCGAACGGGTGCCCAGCCTCAGCGCGAGGCAGCAACCGCGTCTCCTCCAACGCCGCGACCGCATCGGCCAGATCGCCGCGCATCACCAGCGGCTCGCGAAGCCGATGCCGACCACCGGTGGCGGCTTCGGCCTCGGCCTGCGTGAGCAGCTGCCCAACCGTGAGCGCTCCCTCGCCTGCCCCGGCGTGCTTGCCCCACTCGGCGAAGTAGCGCACCGCCCACCACGTCACCAAAGCGAGAGCCGCCAGCCCGCCCGCGATCAACGCGGTGATCATCGGACTGCCCTCTGGTCATCGAGATGAGCGCGATCCTGCTGCTGGCACCCAGAACACTGTTGCCCGGTGGGCGTGCCGGACCTGAGCCAGGCAGTTTTCTGGCATGCGGTGACGACAACGGGCTGCCCGTCCAGCGACCCAACAACGGGAAGCTCGGGCACGTCATGGCAAATGCTCGGGTCGTCCCAGTCAACCGCGTAGGGCACATCCGGTGCTCGCGGCGGTTGTGGCACAGGTCGGGGTGCATCCTTGGCCGCTGCCGTAGCGATCAGGGCGCAGCCGTCGCAGGGCATTCCCATACGGTCGCAACGTTCGAGATCATCCACCTGCGCCGTGTCGCCGCACAACGCGCGGACCACGGGGCCCTGCTGATCAGCCGCCCAGGCATGCACAACCCGCTGAGATTCTTTCCCAGTTCTTCGGCGAGCGAGAATCACGGTCATGACCGCACCTCGCCCCGCACCCGCAGGATCTCGGTTCGGCAGGCGCCGCACTCCGGCATGCTGACCCAGTCCAGGGCCGACGCCTCATCCAGGTTGACCCACTCGCCGCACACCGTCTTGCACTCGGCCTCTTGGCCGTCCCAGCGGCGACCCCAGAACGCATGACGGGTGCCAACACGCACCCCAACCCCGTCGCCAGCCTCGTCGGATGCCGGCACCTGGTCGGGTACCGGCATCCAGTACACCCGGTGGATGTGTGGGCTGGTGGGGCGGTTGTCGACCATGCTCATACCTGGAACGTAAGAGCGATGATCTTCAGTCGGGTATGACGCTTTGTCCTACTACACGATCAGCTCACACCGAGCGTCGAGGCCAGGTTTCGGAGCGCGCTGGAACGCTGCTTGGTGGTGTGCAGAAGCTCCCGCACAACGACCTTCGGCAGTTGCTGGCGCTTGGCCCAGTTCGGCGAGGACTGCACCGCCGTGGTCATGAGCGGCAGCGCCGTCTCGGGCTGGCCGAGACGAACATGGGCAAGAGCGCGGTCGGCAAGGTGGCGGCAGTGCGCCATCGTCGGCAGCGCAGCGCCTTGGTTCGGCATCGTCGCCGCGGCGTCCACCGCCCGGTCGTAGTCGCCGAGCGCGATGTGGACGTCAGCGGACTGCATCGCGATCAGCGACGGCCCGAACGTCGTGGAGTAGTCGTTGCGGTCCTCCCCCAGCCGCCGCGCGACCTCGGCCGCCGCGTCGAGGTAGTCACGAGCCGCCGCAGCCTTCCCGGCCCGCGCCGCAGCATTGCCCGACTGCATCAGCAGCGAGCCGTAGGCCGACAGATGCGGGGCCAGTGCAGAACCATCGGGCTCGATGTCGTCTGCGGCGCGCTCGGTTAGCGTCATCGACTCGGTGTAGCGGCCAGCGACCATGAGCTGCCACGCCAACGAGCCTTTGACGGTGGCGTGCATCCAGGGATCGTCGCCCTCGGCGGCAAGTCGCACCGCCCACCGGGTGGCTGCTGATGCGGCGTCGTTGTGCCGCAGGTGCATCAGCGTCGACCCGGCGGCCCACAAGGTGCGGGACAGGGCGTAGGCGAGCGGCGGCTTGTCGGCGAGGTTCGCGGTGGCGTACCCAGCGCGCAGCCCGTAGATCAAAGTCGGGAGCGCCGCGGCTGCGGCGTCGTGGTCACCGGACCAGTAGATGCCCCAGGCGTAGACCTCGGCGCGCTGCGCGTCGGTGACGCCGAGCGGGTCGATGTCTGCTGGCGGGCCAATGAGGTCGTCCAGATCGGTGACAGCGTGCCGGAGCTCGACCGCACCCTCTTGCGGCGCCTGGTCGGGGATGCGGGCGGGGCCGATCAGGTCGGCCAGCGTGACATCCAGGGCGCGAGCCAATTTGTGCAGGTTCTCGACTCGGGCGCTGGTCCTGGTGCCCTGTTCGAGCTTGCGCACGAGATCGACGGACACCCCGGCCTTGTCGGCGAGCTCGCGCTGCGTATAGAGCTTGCCGCGCAGTTGGCGAATCCGATCGCCGATCGGCTGGTCAGGTTCGATGAAGCTGCCCATGCTCACCCTCGATTCGCGGAGTCGGGGTTTCTCGCGGAATGCCCCCGGCGGCCGACCGGGGGCGTTGTGACCTCCGCGAGAAGGTGCACCGCCAGAGTAGCGATGCGCTGATCGTGTTACGAGTTTCTGGCGAGTACCTCCCTGGGCCGATCCACAGATGGGCAGTGGCCGTTACCGCGCTCCGACTTGGCCGCCCGGCGTTGCGGAAGCTCCACCAAACTAGGCCGAATGGGTGAAGTTCCGGCAGTAGTGCAGAGAGCAAAGGATTCGACTGTTTTCGGTAACCGACCATCTGCGTTTATGCAGGTCAGCACAGCGGTAAAGCCCTGAGGACTTCTAATCCTTAGGTCGCAGGTTCGAGTCCTGCTGGGGGCGCAAAACCGCAGGTAAACAAAGTGGGGGTTGATCTAGTTCAAGATCAACCCCCACTTTATCCCCACCTTTGCGTCAGGCACTGCGCCTCAGCTGGTCGAGCGCCTTAGCCGCCGAACTGCCCTTCGCCTTGCGGTTCATGTACACGTCCTGAGTCATGCTGACCTTCTCGTGCCCGAGGTAGTCGGCGATCTCCCGAGCGCTGAGCCCTGCCGCGTCGAGCACGGTGGCGACCAGGTGCCGGAAGGCGTGCGGGTGCAGCCCCTCCCACTCGGTTCCGGCCACGGCCTCGCGGAGGTCGGCCCGAGTGTTGTCCGGGTCCCGCAAGGTGCCCGAGGCGGACGGGTAGATCCACTTGCTATCCGACTCCGCGGCCCGGCGCTTCAGCTGGTCCATGTACCACTGCGGAGGCTCGATGGTCCGCATCCCGGCTGACGACTTGGTGTGCTCCTGCACGAACAAACCGGCGCCCTTCTCCCGGATGACCGTGCCCTCGATGTCGATCGTTCCCGCCTCGAAATCGGCCTTGGTCCAGTCGAGCGCCAGGAGTTCACCGATTCGGCACCCGAGCGCGGACAGACCATCCACGATGTCGGGCAGGTCCCGGCGACGTGCCTTCTTATCGCCGCTGAGCTGCGCCTGGAGCTGCGGCAGCTCCTCCTGCTCCAGCGTCATCTTCTCCTTCTTGGCCTTCTTGCTGGTCTTCGGAAGAACGACTTCCCGAACCGGGTTGGTCTCGATCGCGTCGTGCCGGACGAAGATGCCCATGATGCCGCCCAGCACAACCTTCGCGTGCTTCGCGCTACCCGGACCGGAGCCCTGGTGCACGGCCCGCAGGACCCTGGTGGCCAGCGACACGGTGACCTCGAACCCGGCCAGGCTCCCGACCGCTGGCTGAACATCCCTAGTCCAGCTGTCCCGATAGGTCCGCTTGGTCCGCGTGGCCTTGTCAGACTCGTCCAGCTCTTCAAGCCACTTCGCCGCAGCAACGTCGACCTTGGTGGTTGCGGTGATCTCGTCCCCCGCTACCGCACGCGAGCGGTCACGCAGCGCCTGCTTCAGGTTCTCCTGAGCATTGGCCTTGCTTCGCCCGACCCGTTCGACGCCACGAACCTCGCCGTCGTAGTCGCGGTACAGCGTTCGAGCCTTCCACTTCTTCGGCCCGAGCTGGTAGTAGCGAATCTCGCCGTAGGTGCCCAGCGCCAACCGAGGACGTCCCATCAGGCCACCCCCTCAGCCTGGGCCTCGAACCACTGCTCGACGTCGTCGGGCTTGTAGCGGACGTACTTGCCGATCTTGCGGCCGGTGGGGCCGTAGCCCTTGCTGCGCCACTGGTAGAGCGTGCCGACCGGGACGCCGAGGTAGTTCGAGACGTCTTCGATGCCCCACAGGTTGCGGATCATGGTCAGTGGCTCCTTTCAGTGGCGTAGCGGTGTTTACGGGCTTGTCGGGTGGCTTCAGCGATCGCGGAGGCGAGCTCGCGTTCTTCGTCGCTGCGGTGGCCGACGCTGGTCATGTCCCAGTGGTTGACCACGGCGACGGTGTCGGCGGTGACGCCGAGGTCGGCGAGGTTCTGCTCGAAGCGCCAGGCCTGCCGGTCTTCGCGGAGCTGCTTGAAGGTGGTGGAGTAGGCGCGGGACTTGGACAGGAAGTGCCCGCGGAAGGCGAGCATGTGGCACCAGCGCCGCAGGTTGAGCTCGGCGAGCGGGCCGGGGACCTGGCCGCCGTTGCCGCAGGTGGCGCAGTGGTCGATCACGGCACAGTCGCAGCCGTCGGCCTGGTGCTCGCCGTGGGGGTGGCAGTCCGTGCAGGCCTGCGGGGCCCCGAGGTCCCAGGCGGTGCGCATGATGCGCTTGTGGTGCTCGGTGGTGTTCAGCTGCTCGATCTGGACGCGGGCGCGAATCGGGCGGTCCGCGGCTTCGGACTTGCCGGTGCCCTTGGTGGCGTACTTGGCCACGTAGGAGGCGATCCGGTCATCGCTGATCGTGCCGTGCTCGTCCTCGAACCGGTGCGCCTCAGCCGGACGAACCGGGCGGACGTCGACCTGCTCACCCCAAGCGAGTTCGAGCACCTGGCCGTCACCGAACACCGGGGTCGTCACGGTGGTGGAGGCGTGGGCGGCGTGGACGGCGTCGGCCAGGAGCTCGACCGTGCCCCACGGCGGG
This sequence comes from Saccharopolyspora sp. NPDC000359, assembly GCF_040300525.1. Lineage (NCBI taxonomy): Bacteria > Bacillati > Actinomycetota > Actinomycetes > Pseudonocardiales > Pseudonocardiaceae > Saccharopolyspora > Saccharopolyspora sp. NPDC000359. Next base: position 62,601 of record NZ_JBEPDU010000041.1, read on the forward strand.
GTGGCATCGGCGGCACCCTCAGGGCCGTCGAGGCGGATCACCGCGTGGAAGTGGATGACGCCGCGCCGCTGAAACTCCGCCACCTTCGCATACGACAGGCGGGCATGGTCCTTGAACTCGCGGTGGGCTAGCCCGGCCGCGCGGGCGAGGTGCCGCCGCAGCTTCTGGGTGAACCGGTTCCACAGCTTGCCGGAGTGGGCCTGCCACAGCACGTGCCCGGTGTAGTCGTAGGCCTCCGGATCGATCGGCTGGCCGATCAGCGGGTCGTGTTCGTGGTGGTAGGCCCCGCAGCGGCACGGCGCGAGCTTGCCGGAGGCGGTGGTGCGGCGGTTGTGCACCGGCCCGAAGCTGGGGGCGGTCAGGGTGACGAACAGCCGCGGCTTGTCGGCCACCGAGACCGGGATGCCCTTGGAGCCGCCCGCCAGGCCCGCGCGCATGAGGTGGAAGGCGTCGGCGGCGTAGCGGTCGGAGCAGGCCGGGCAGACGCTCTCGCGCCGGTTGCCGCACGGCGAGAGGATGTGCCCGCTGGTCTGCGCGGGACGCCCGTCCGGGCGGGTGAGCACCTGGCCGGTGGCCTTGTCGGTGATCTGCCACAGACCCGACAGCCGAACCGGGTGCAGGCAGCCGTAGACGTCCTCGACCTTCTTGCGCCAGTCGCGGTAGTCCGGGGACTGGATGCGCCGCTTGATGCGGTCGACGTCCGGGAACGTGGGCAACACCATCGGTGATGACCTCCAAGGGGATGAAGCCCGGCGGGTATGACCACCAGGCCCATCGCCCCGCGGTCATACCCGCCGAGCGTGGTTGTGCTTTGTGCGTATTCAGTTGTGGCGCAACGGGTTTCAAGCGAAGCTGTGTCCGTTGTGGGTGCTGATCTCCGCTGCGATCCTCTCGGCCATCGCTTCCGGGACCTTCGCGGCCGCGCGGACGTCGGCGGCGTTGAACTCCCGACCCTCACCAGCGGCGGCGGCGTAGGCGTCGCGGACCTTGGCCGCCAGCGCATCGGGCAGCAGCTTCAGCGCCCGAGCCGGGACCTCAGTCCCCGCAGCCGGCACCGAAGGCGCAGGTAGCGAAGGCTCCACCGCAGCAGGCACCGCAGGTTCGACGGCCGGTTCAGGCGCCGGAGTGGCCGGCATGGCTGCGGGCTCCCGCTGGCCGGACTCCTGCTGGTCGGGGGTCTGGTCCGCGGTGGTGTAGATCATCAGCATGATCTCCCGCTGCCGGGCCTGGATGACCGGGATGACCTCGGCAATGCCGTAGACGATCACCGGGATGATCGCGTGCACCGCCGCCGAACCCAAGTTGAACTCCTGCCAGCGGCCCCGCAGGAGCGGGGTGATCTGCGGGATGACGTTCATGGCCAGCGTCGACGCCAGCAGCACCCGCTTCAGCCGCGACCACCACTCGTGATCGGGGGCGCGGCCGTAGGAGAGGATCACGGCCTCGAAGTTCAGGATCACGATCAGCAGCCCGGCGAACATCGGCTCGACCGTCCACGCCGCCCACCACAACGGGTCGGCGGTGGTGGCGTCCCCGGCAAGGAACTTCTGCACGCCCGCGGTGGTGAACACCAGGCCCAGGCTCAGGAAGAACCACAGCCCGATCAGGGTCCGCCGCCCCTGCCGCTCCAGCTCCACCGCCCGCAAGTCCGGGTCCCGCACCAGCCCCCGCAGCTGGCGAGCCTCAGCGATCCGGTCCCCGAGCTTGCGGACTCGCGACGTCTTGCCGATCTCTTCCGGGGCGTTGTTCTTGCGCTTGCGACGCAGGCCCACCGTCAGCTCCTTCCTACTCGCTGTGGGGCTTGAACAAGGCGAACAGGCCCCGGACGAGCAGGACCAGGCCGAAGGCGATGCCGATGGCCCATCCGGGGTTCACCAGCGTCCACACCAGCGCCAGCCCGCCCGCGGTGACGGCCAGGACGAGCAGGAGCGTCAGGATGGTCTTGCCGGTGACCTCGATGTGAAAGTGCTGCACGTGGGTTTTTCCCTTCTCTAGAGCGGATATCCGCGTTTGCGCATCGCGTCGTTTCTGATCGCGTCGACCTTCTGCAAGATCTGGACGCCGTCGGTGAGCAGGCGCTGGAACTGGTCGCGGGTCAGCGTCACCGAGTACGTGGTCTCGCCGTGCGGGCTGGGCACGGTGATCGTGAGCTGGGCTCCCCGCTGTCGCGGGATGACTTCGAGCAGTTCACTTCCCCAGCCGCTGTAGAAGTAGTGGTTGCCGCTGTTCATGCCCGTCCCTTCAGACCGCCACGGCCACGCAGCCGGTGTGCTGTGCTGCCTTTCGGATTACGTGCGGTCACGCGATGTCTTCTTCCTCTTCGTCGCCGTCGAGGTACTCGATCTCTTCGACCTCGCGGTCTTCGTCGGTGTCGTAGTCGTCGACTTCGAGTGCTTCGAAGTCGATGTTGTAGACGTCGGCCGGTTCGTCGAGCTCCTGCGCTTCGGCCGGGTTGGCTTCGGTGCGGAGCTCGGTGACGGTGCCCAGGGCGGTGCAGAACTCCACGAGCTCGGTGACGTCTTCGTCGCGGGTGTAGGGGGCGCGGACCCGGAGGGGTTCGCGTCGGCCGTCGCGCTTGGCGTAGGCGACCCCGGCGAGGATCTCGGGGATCTTGTCCGCGAAGGCGCCCATGTCCCGCATGCCCTCGCCGAGGCACATGTCGACGTAGGAGGCGGAGTCCAGCCGCAGGGCGATCTTGGTGGGGAACAGCCCACGCATCGGCACGTGTTCCTTGGTCGGCTCCTGCGTCGCGGCGATGATCCGGCCGCCGACCGACCGGTACTGCGTCAGGCCCTTGGAGATCAGCGGCTCGAACGGGACCGTGATCGCCCTGCCGCCGTAGGAGGTCATCGCGGCCAGCTCATCGCAGATCAGCAGCTCCAGCGGCGTCTCCCGCGACGGGGTGAACGTCCGCACCCCGGCCCGCCCGAGCTCCAGCTTGCGCTCATCCAGGGTCCGCACGTAGGTCTTCATCAGCGCGAGGCCGTCGACGTCGTTGTCGGCGAAGGCGTGGAACATCTCCCGGCCCATGCCGAACTCCTGGCCGCCCTTGGGGTCGATCACCCACAGCCGCACCAGCCCGGCGCGGATCAGCGGGGCCAGCGACCGCAGCAGCGACCACAGCCACGAGCCCTTCCCCGCGCCAGTCGCGCCACCCAGCAGCACGTGCAGGTCCCGCTCCAGCAGGTTCAGGGTGAACTCCCGGCCGTACTCGTCGAAGCCCACCGGCAGCCGCCGCAGGTCCACCGCGCTTGTGGACTCCGCCAGCGCCGGGAGCGGGATGACCATTTCGTCGAACGGTTCGCACCGCTGGAAGTCCAGCGCGAGCTTGCCCGGCTTCACCAGCCGCACGTTGGTCGAGCGCGCCCGAAACGCGTTCGCCAGCCTGTTGATCACTTTCTCGAAGTCCTCCGGTTCCTGGCCCTTGGCCATCCGCACGGTCACCGTGTCCCACGACCAGGTGCTCTTGACCCCAGTCACCCGCGGGATGAGCGTGTTGCCCTTGTGATCGGTGGTGGTCAGGCTGCAGGCGGTCATGATCCGCAGCCATTGCCGCTGGTAGGTCCACCAGCGTCGCCACCACGCCCGCAGCAGGCGACCGGCGAAGCGGTCGAAGGTCGGCCGGTCCAGCAGCCGCCACGAGACCCCGGCCAGCACCGCGATCCCCACAGCCCACAGCATCGTGTTCAGCCCGAACCAGAACACCGCCGCCGAGCTCACCGCCGCCGACCCCGAAGTCCGGGGGTGGCCGACGACCTGCCGGATGCCCCACCGGATCGGGGAGGTGTTCTCCGCGCCCACCAACGTGTTCCGCATTGCCGTTCACCTTTCCTACGAGCAAAAAGAAACCGGGGCACCCAACCCCGTCGAGAAGTTGGGTGCCCCGGCCGAGCAGTTCGCCGGATCAGCTCCGGCGCTGGGTCATCGTCAGCTTGGCGACCAGGTCGCCCACCGCGTTGCGCGTGTTGTTCAGCGGAACCCCCAGCCCCTTGGGGACCCCGAACTTCTTCAGGTCCTCGGCCAGCGCCAGCATCACCGCATCGATCCGCCTGGCCTGGTTGTGCACCTCGTCGTTGAACGCCATCACTGCCTCACGTATCCCTTCGCCACGTTCGGACCGCCCTTCTCCGCGATCCCGTCCCGAACCCCCGTCAGCGTCTTGCAGGCCTTATCCGCCAGCTCCGTGATCTCCTGAAAGTCCTTGTCCTGCACCACCTTGGACTCCAAGGAGTGGACCCGGACCAGCTCCACGTACAGCGCGTCGATGTGCTCGCCGATCTTCTTCAACCGCGCCACGGCGGGCGTGTTCTTCCGCACCCCCACCGGCAACCTCAACTCAGCCACACGAACCCCTTTCCTGTTCTTCTCCGGTTACTTCCGCTGTTGCAATAGAACTGCGGCTATTCCTGTTCCCACTGCTTGCGGTCGACCACTCCCCAGAGCTCGACCACCACCCCGCGCGACTCCCCGGAAAAAACTTGCCGAGCCAAGCAGCGGGTCGACGTCCTCGCTCAGCCCGAGGTGTTCAGCCCAAGCACGCAGCGCGCCGGGCACCTGGTCGTCGGCGTACTCGGCACCCACATGGCCGCTCACCTGCGTGTGCACCGATCCGTCGGGCTCGACCACATGGGACAGCGACCAACGCAGCTCCCACGGAATTCCCTGCCGCTGGGCGTACTGCTGCATCCCCGCCGTCAGCGCGTCATTGAACACCGAACCCCGAGACACCCCGCACCCCCTCAGTCGAAGGTCAGGTTGCCGTTGAAGGTGTGCGCGTCGATCCGGTTCTCAGCCTGCCCGAAGTTGCGGTTGACCGTCCCCGACCTGCGCCGCTCGTACTCCACGGACGCCCAGCGCTGCCGCGTGTTGCGCGCCTGCCCGCCCGCCTGGTTGTTGGTGCTCACTTGCCCTGCCCTTCCGTCGAATCGCCGATGCATCCCGAGCCGTGGAACCCGAAAACCCCCATCACCGATCACCGTCCTTCTCCGGGGGGTGAACGAAGTCGAACAACGCCCGCTGAAGCCGCATCAACTCGCGGCCGGTGTAGGCCTCCAGCGCCGGGAACCCGTGCGCCTCCAGCGCCTTGCCCACGTCGAACAGCAGCCCGAGCGTGAACCGCGGATCAGCAGCCCGGCCCGTGCAGCCCGAGCCCCGCAGCGATCCCGCCGCCACCACCGTGCTGATCACCACCGCGACCACACCTCGCAGAACTCGTCCTGCGAGTGCTGGTACACGCGCGGCCCGTCGATGTGGCACGCCGGGCAGTACCGCAAACCCAAAGACAACATCCCAAACCGTCCTTTCCCACTGGAGTCCATCAAGACCCCCGGAAAACCCCGAAATCCCAGGTCGCCGGGGGTCAACATGGCCTCCCCGGCGCGTCGAATTCGCGCCGAGAAAGGGATAGCTCGGCCCACTGTGTAGTTCTCAAACAACAAGCCAGAATTGGCAATAAGAAGAATTCAGAAAGTGCGGGAGTAACTCAGCCCGCGAGCTTGACGCCGGTCGCCTTCCAAGCCAGGCCCGACATCGTGCGGCCGCCCAGCTCGTTCTCCCAGTGCGACACCCGCGGGTTGATCAGCTCCACGATCGAGCCGTCCGGGATCTCCTCGTGCGGCTCGGTCTCCAGCGTCACCTTGATCTCCGCGCCCTTGCCCGCCGAGCTGCCATCCGCCTTCTTGCGGGGCTTGGCGTGCACCGAGATCACGTACTGCGGCGCACCCTCGAAGTCGGTCACCGGCTCGAACTCACCGGTCTTCTCGTTCTTCCGGGTCTTGACCTCCGGCTCCTCCAGCACCATCAGTCGGTAGCCCTCCAGCATCACCGGGATGTTCCGCAGCATCTTCGCCTCCGTGGTTTGTCATCCATGTTCGTCGACTGACATAGATCAAACTATGTCAGCATGAGTCAGCCCGCCAATACTCCATTCGAGTGATCTATGTCAGAGTGAGTCACTCCGATAGACTCGCCGCATGGAGCAGTCGAACCCGGTACTTCCCGCCTACAAGCGCGTGGTCGAGTCGATCAAGCGCGACATTCGGACTGGCGCCCTGGAGCCTGGCGCTCAGCTGCCAGGCAACCGAGCTTTGGCGGAGAAGTACGGGGTCGCGCTGGGCACCGCCCAGAAGGCCCTTCGCGAGCTGCAAGACGAAGGTTGGCTTACTGCTACCCCAGCGGTCGGGGTCTTCGTCAGCACCAAGCTTCCGTCCGATGAGGACACCGTTGACGTCCCCAAGGAGCTCGCCGAGATCAGGGCCGAACTCGTCAGCCTCGCCAAGCGAGTCGAGGAGCTCGAACGCCGCCCGTAGGCGATCCGCCGTACCTCTTGCCGTCATGTCTCCAGCGTGCGGGAAAGCGGCCTTCGGGAGAACTGCACTTAGCCGACCTAGCACTGAAGTTTCACTGCACCAAGAGCACTGAAGTTTCGCTGCACTTCGCTTCAGCGCGGGTTCAGCGGGCGCGCGGAAAGTGGGAAGCTACCAGGCATGGAATTGAACGGCGCTCCTGCCACCATTGACCAGCTCAAAGCACTGGCTCTGACGAACTACGGCCACTTCACCTCGATGCTCGTTGACGACAATCGCGTTCGCGGTTTGTCCCTCCACATGGAGCGACTCGCGCGCGACTGCCAGCACCTCTTCAACGTGGAGCTCGACACGGACCGCGTCCGCGCGTTCATCACGCAAGCCCTGAGCAACAGTGCACAGCCCACCGTCGCGAGGGTCACGATCTACGACCCGGCGCTTGATCTAGGCACCATCGGTTCTGATGCGGATCCTTCCGTGCTGGTGACCACGCGGGCCGCGGCACAGGGGCAGCCAGCGCCCTGGCGACTCCAGGCGGTGTCCTACCGTCGTGAGGATCCCGCGGTGAAGCACATCGGCCTTTTCGGGGCCTTGATGCACCGGCGCTCGGCGCAACGCGAGGGGTACGACGACGTGCTCTTCCTGAACCCGGACGGCACCATCTCGGAAGTCGCCACCTCGAACATCGGATTCGTGCGCGACGGCCAGGTCATTTGGCCGCGCTCCGAGTACCTGCCGGGGATCACGATGACGCTTCTCCGCCAGGCCCTCGATGAACCAGTCAACACCGAGCCGCTCACGCTCTCCGACCTCCGGGCGATGGATGCAGTGTTCGCGACCAATGCCGCGACCGGGGTCAGGCCGGTGGCTGCTGTGGACGACACCGAGTGGCCCGTTGACCACAAGGTCATCAACGAATTGCGCGAGCTCTACGCCGAGATTCCGCCGGAACGCCTGTAGCAACCCGTTGTGTCCGGTTAGGCTCTGGTGAAGGAGTTAGGTAGGGGAGCTGCAAGTGGCGACAGTTCAGCACTGGACGGGAGCCGAGGTTAAGGCGTTGCGAGCGGCGATGAGGATGAGCCTCAAGGACTTCGCCGCTCATCTCGGCATCAGCGAGCGCCAAATTTCGAACTGGGAGAAGGCTGGCAAGGACATCAGTCCACGCCCGGTCAACCAGGCGGCGCTGGACACGTGTTTGACCCGCAGCGACCCAGAAGCCCAAGCACGCTTCGCGCACCTTGTCGGCGACTCGCTCGTCTCTGATCGCGATGCGGACGCAGCAATCGAGCCGATCGGGAGTAGCCAAGTTCGCCACCCGGCCGTCGGCAGCCTCATGGTCAAGGTGGAGGGCAGCGTCTTCCTGTCCGGACCGAGCAACGCGCCGGTATGGGTCCCCGACTTCTACATCGACGTGCACCCGGTGAGCAATGCCGAGTACGCACTCTTCATCGCTGCTACCGGTCACACCCCTCCGCAGCACTGGGACGACGGGAAATTCCCTGAACAGCTCGCCGACCACCCGGTGGTCTTCGTGAATTGGAAGGACGCCGCGGCGTACGCCGAGTGGGCCGGAAAAGCGCTGCCGACCGCCGAGCAGTGGGAGAAGGCCAGCCGCGGTTCCCGAGGCAATGTCTACCCCTGGGGCGACCAGCCGACCCCCGCGAAGTGCAACGTCCGAGAGAACGGTGTCGGCTCCACGACTCCCGCCGGCCGGTACCAGAGCGGCGTGAGCCCGTACGGCGTGTACGACATGTGCGGCAACGTGTGGGAGTGGTGCGCCACCGAATCCAGCCCCGGCCGCCGCGTACTGAAAGGCGGAGCCTGGACAAGCCCGTTCAACCGGGCAACCCCTTCCTACTTCAACGACGCAGCCGAAACGATGTGGGACGACGACACCGGCTTCCGCTGCGTCGCTTCTGCGGAGGCCCTGGAGAAGCTTCTGGGCAGATGAGCGAAGCCGCGGAGGCCAAGTTCGGCCGTAGAGGATCAGCCTCCGCGGCCGCCTAATGCCCTGAGCGGCGCTGCGTGGATAACCCCAGGCAGCGCCGCTTTCTCATGCTCTTGATAGTCCTGCCTGCACCACGATCGGAAGCTCTCGACCGACGCGAACCGCGATACCTCGCACGTCCTGAACGGCTCAGCATCCCGTGTCTCGCCGGAGAGCCGTCGGACGTACTCGACGTACCCGAAGACCTGAACAGAATCCCCACCCGGCCACAGGTAGACGTTCATACCGATGCCGAAGGCCCAGCTGCCCCGGTCCATGAACAACCCCCGTCATTTCGGACATTGAGGCCAGTCAGGCCAGATTCTAAGGCCAGTGAGGCCGTTGAGGCCAGCCAGGCAGCACAGGCCAGTTCCCAGCCATACGTTCGGGTCATGCGGCTGCTCTCATCTGGCGAGCTGGCGAAGGAGCTAGGTATCTCCCGCCGGTCAATCAGCCGCTACGCCGACGAAGGTCTGATCTCGATCGCTCTTGTCACGCCGGGCGGCAAGTACCGGTTCGACCTCGAAACCGTCCGGGCAGAACTCCGCGAGCTCGCGAGCAAGCACCGCCAGGAGCGCGAGTAGCCACGGGCCGTTCTAGCTACCGAGCCATTGCACGAGCAGTAGGTGAACTTCCTGCTGCTCGTCGAGGATCAGGTAGATCACCTGGCCCGCCTGGTTGGGGCCGAAGTCCCAGCGCCGAACAGGGCCGTCCGGGTTGGCCTCGTGCAGCGGCTTGCCGTTCCACGGGGTGAGCTGAAGTACTTCGAGCACGTCCGCGTAGGCAGCCAAAGCGCCATCGGGCAACGCAGCGACCTGCTCCATCACGGAGCTGTCGGGGACCAGCCGATACACCTAGCGGCCCAACCGGTGCCTGATCAGTGCCTGCATGTCTTCCAGGGATGCAGCGTCGGGGTTCCGGCCAGTGCTGGTGATCTGCTCAGACTTGGCCAGCAACCGGAAGTAGGTGCCGGGGGCGGTTTGCTCCGCATGAGCGAGGTGACGCCACTTCTTCAGCAGCTCAAACACCTCGGTCAAGTCGTGCGACCGCTTTGCCCGTTCAAGCGTGTGCTCCCACTCAGCGTCAAACTCGGCAGCCACTCGCGGAGTCAGGCACGCCCGAATCGCCGCGGCATCAGCAGGCGGCGGAGCCGGGTCGGTGTTCTGAGCAGGATGCGGAGCAGCCACGCCACCACCATAGCCTCCGAGGTCAAACAGACGCGCGACGCGGAAGCCGTCGGGCCGCAGTCCGCGTGTCTAAACTTTCTCTACTTCATCAAGGGCGGCCCCTGCGGGGCCGCCTGCCTGCTGTATGCGAGCCCGGCCGCGCCCGCCGCCCCGCTGTCTGCAAGCCCGGTCCAGCCGACCGCAGGCCGGGCATGCGGCCTGGCGGCCGGTCCC
>NZ_JBEPDU010000042.1:0-70245 GCF_040300525.1 Saccharopolyspora sp. NPDC000359
GGGGGGAGTGGGGATCTTTTACCGCCGGCCCCGCCGGGGGTACACCGGGGCGCCGCTGAGCCCCCCCGAATCCGCCGACCCCCTCCGGGTGCAGGCGTGCATCGCCGGCGAGCTGGCCGCCCGCGCCGCGCAGCGGATCGGCGCCGAGCAGCTCGCCGAACTCGCCCCGCTGGTGGACGAGATGCAGCTGGCGGCGCAGTTCGTGCTCGCCGACATGGGCGGCCTGGTGGGCCGCTTCCACGCGCTGCTGTGGCGGATCGCGGATTCCCCGAAGCTGTCGTGGTTCCTCGGCATCGCGGTGCGGTACGCGCCACAGCACGTCGCCGCGGCGGTGCCCGGTTGGCGCGAGATGGCCGCCACCGACCACGAAGTCCTGCTGTCCGCGTTGCGGCAGCGCGACCCTGTTGGCGCGCGCACCGCGATGCACGAGCACGTGACCCGTACCGGAGAGTTGCTGATCCATCACCTACAGCAACTGGGCTTGTGGTCGCAGCCCGCCGAAAGTGCCTCCCACCAGGGAGTTCCGCATCACACCGGGAACAATGGCCCTGGTCGCTAACGTTGTTGGGCCCGGCGGCGACACCCATGGTGGGACGCCGGTCGAGGCGTCGCCGCCACTCCGCCCATCCCTACGCGAGAAACTCGGGGGCCCACGCCATGCAGAGCAACAGCCGCACGATCGTGTCGGTTGTCGGAACGGTGATGATGGTCGTCACGACCGTCCTGCTCGCGACGTGGAGTCCCAGTCCCGCGGAAACCCAGCTCCCGGTGCAACCGGCCGCCAGCGACGCCTCGATCGAGGTCGGCCGCTGACCGCGGCTCCCGCGGCGGAGGTCGTGAGCGCGGAACGCGGTTGCGAGCTCACGACATCCGCCGATCAGGCTTCCCGGACGACGTCCTCGGGGCGCTTGTCGGCGCGCAGCCCGGAGAACCTCGGGTGGCGCAGCTTGCCGTCCTCGGTCCACTCGGTGAAACCGATCTGCGCCACCAGTTCCGGCGACACCCAGTGCGCGGTCGGCTCGGCCACCTCGTCGGCGAAGGGCGAGCCGTCCCGGGCCAGCTCGTCGAGCCGGGCCCGCAGGTCCCGCAGCGTCCGCTCGTCGTAGCCGGTGCCGACCTTGCCCGCGTAGCGCAGGCGCCCGTCGCGGTGGTAGCCGACCAGCAGCGCGCCGAAGCCGGACCGGGAACCCTTGGGCTCGGTGAACCCGCCGATGACGAACTCCTGGTCGGCGACGCACTTGAACTTCAGCCAGTCCCGGCTGCGACCGCTCCGGTAGGGCCGGTCCGCGCGCTTGGCGATCAGCCCCTCCCAGCCGCGGCGGCACGCCTCGCGGAAGAACTCCTCACCGGTGCCCACCCGGTGCGCGCTGAACCGCAGCGGATCGGCGAACTCGAAGCACTCGCGCAGCAGCCGCTTGCGGGTGCGCAACGACAGCCTGGTCAGGTCCACGCCGCCGAAGGCGAGCAGGTCGAAGGCGTAGTAGTAGACGCTCACCCCGGTGCGCCGGGCGACCCCCGGGTCGGTGAGGTGGATCCGCTTCTGCAGCCGGGCGAAGCTGGTCCGGTCGCCTTCGAAGGCGACCACCTCGCCGTCGAGCACGAACCGGTCCGCGCCCTGCTCGGCCAGCGCGTCGACGATCTCGGGGTAGGCCGCGTCGACCCGCTTGTGGTTGCGCGACCACAGCACCGGGCGGCCGCCGTCGCAACCGGCGACCACCCGGACCCCGTCGAGCTTGCGCTCGAAGATCCAGCCGGGGTCGGAGAACTGGTGGTGGGTCAGGGTGGCCAGCGCTGGCTCGTGCCAGGTGCCACCGCGCCAGGCCCGCAGCTCGTCCTGCTCGGCGTGGTCGACCAAGCGCAGCGGATCGTTCATCGAACCATGCCTACCCGACCCCGGGTGCGGGGCAAACCGACCCGAAGCTGAGAACGGCCTGTGAGCCGCCTGTGAGTTCGACCCCGCACGGGTTCACGGACGGGTGAATGCGGGAAACTGGAAGCACCCCCTGGACCAGGCCGAAGGTGATAGCCCCCGATGTCGAAGAACAAGAACCCGTTGACCAAGAAGCAGCCCCGGCTGTCCACCAACGTCGTCCTCACCTCCATCGTGGTGGTCGTCGCGGTGGTGGTGCTCGGCGGCGTCCTGTGGTTCAACCGCGACGGCAGCGGCGGGGCCACCGAGGAGCCCGCGGGCCCGCCCGTGGCGGCCGAGCTGCTGCGCAAGCCGGACAGCAACATGCTCGTCGAGTCGCCGGACAGCGAGGTGACGGTGGTCGAGTTCCTCGACTACCAGTGCCCCGCCTGCTGGGGCTACTACACGAACATGACCAAGCAGATCGAGCAGGACTACGCGGGCAGGATCAACTTCGTGGCCCGGAACTACCCGCTGGACGAGATGCACCCGCTGGCCCGGCCCGCCGCGCAGGCCGCCGAGGCCGCGGCGCTGCAGGGCAAGTTCCCGGAGATGTACCACGCGCTCTACGACAACTACCAGGCGTGGGCGGCGTCCCCGGACGGCAAGGTCAGCGATGACGCGGCCAAGGCCCGCGGGCTGTTCGAGCAGTACGCCGGGCAGATCGGCCTCGACCTGGACAAGTTCCGGGCGGACGTGGACTCCCCGCAGGTCAAGGCCAAGATCGACGCCGACGCCGCGGACGGCGAGAAGGCCGGGGTCAGCGGCACGCCGACCCTGTTCATCAACGGCCGCCAGTTCAAGCCCGGCCAGGACGTGCAGTCCTGGGACCAGCTCAACCAGGCGTTCCGCAGCAAGCTGGACGCGGAGCTGGCCAAGTGACCGCCGCCCACGTCGTCGAGCGGGCCGCGGCCGACGAGCCGAGCGCGCCCCGCCAGCCCCGCGGCCTGGGCTGGCTCCACGTCGTGGGTGGCCTCGTCGGGCTGGCCGGTTCCTTCGCGCTGATCGTCGAGAAGCTCGAGAAGCTGGCCAATCCCGGCTACGTGCCGTCCTGCAGCATCAACCCGATCATCTCCTGCGGTTCGGTGATGGACAGCGCCCAGGCCGCGGTGCTGGGCTTCCCGAACCCGCTGATCGGGGTGGCCGCGTTCCCGGTGGTGGTCACCACCGGGGTCGCGCTGCTGGTCGGCTTCCGCCCGCCGCGCTGGTTCTGGCTGGGCATGCAGGTCGGCACCACCCTCGCGGTGCTGTTCATCCACTGGCTGATGGTGCAGAGCCTGTACGTGATCGGCGCGCTGTGCCCGTACTGTATGGTCGTGTGGGCGGTGACCATCCCGCTCTTCTGGTACACGACCCTCCACAACCTCAGCTCGGGCAACTTCGGCGGCGGCCGATCCGTCGGCGTGGCGCTGGCCCGGTTCCACAGCCTCGTGCTGGTCCTGTGGTATCTGGTCATCGTGGTCCTGATCCTGGTGCGCTTCTGGGACTACTGGATCACCCTCCTGTAGGCGGGAGCGCCCGTTTGTTCGGTGCTGGGCTCGGGTACCAGGTGACTGCGAGTGATGGTCGCGTCGCACCGACCGAGACGAGGTGGCCCGGGATGAGCGTGGAACGCGAGGTCGCGAGGGGAGAGCCGATGACCTCCGCGGCGAACGTGGTCGAGGTCCGCATTGCGGCCGAACCCGCCCAGCTGGCGGTGATGCGCGCTGTCGTCGGGGACCTCGCGATGCGCGCCGACTACGACGTCGACTCGATCGCAGACCTCCGGCTGGCCGTGGACGAGGCCTGCTCCTCGCTGGTCCGGCTGGCCTCCCCGGGCGCCACCCTGGTGTGCCGGTTCCGCAGCGCGGACGACGCGCTGTCGGTCACCGCCGAGGTGATCAGCGACGACGCCTTCGGGCCGCGCAAGGATACTTTCAGCTGGCGCGTGCTCAGCGCTCTTGCGGACGTTGTGTCAACCTCGGTCGAGTCGGATCCCGCTGCCACCAACGGCAGCCACCTGGTGCGGATCGAACTGACCAAGGGACGGACGGCACACGTGTGAGACGAGCGGATTCCAAGCCGACGGCACATTCGCGCAACGAGCGCTACGACCGGCTGGCGCCGCTTTTCGGCGAGCTCGCGAAGCTGAGCAAGCAGGACCCCCGCTACTCCGAGCTCCGCGACAAGCTGGTCACCGAGCACCTGCCGGTGGCCGAGCACATCGCCCGCCGCTTCAGCCACCGCGGCGAGTCCCAGGAGGACCTGACCCAGGTGGCCACCCTCGGTCTGATCAACGCGGTGGACCGGTTCGACCCGGAGCGCGGCGTGGACTTCCTGTCCTACGCGGTGCCGACGATCATGGGCGAGGTGCGGCGGCACTTCCGCGACACCGGCTGGGCGGTGCGGATGCCGCGCCGCCTGCAGGAGCTGCACCTGTCGGTGTCGGCGGCCATCGCCCGCCTGTCCCAGGAGCTGGGGCGCGCCCCGACGCCGAGCGAGCTGGCCAGCCACCTGGGCATCAGCACCGACGACGTGTACCGCGGGCTGGAGGCGGGCAACGCCTACCGCAGCGCTTCGCTGGACGAACTGCTCACCGACACCGACGAGATCCCGCTGGGCGATGCGATCGGCTCCGACGACGCCGAGCTCGCCGAGGTGGAGAACCGCGAGATGGTGCGGCCGCTGCTGGAGGAGCTGCCGGACCGGGAGCGCCGGATCCTGGTGATGCGCTTCTTCCGCGGCATGACCCAGACCCAGATCGCCGAGCAGATCGGCATCTCCCAGATGCACGTCTCGCGACTGCTGTCCCGCACCCTCGGCTGGCTCCGCCAGCGGATCGAGGAGGACAAACCGGCCAGGAGCGGCGCCGAGCAGTGACCGGTGCCGCGCGGCGGCCAGCCCGCTGAGGCGCGGTCCTGGCGCGCGACCCCCGGAGTTGGGGAACCGCCCGGGACCCGTCGGGGGATTGCAGGTCCCGGGCGGTTGCTCGGGGAGGTGCTCAGCGCACCTCGATGCCGCGGGCGCTCAGCCACGACAGCGGGTTGATCTTCTTGCCACCCACGATCACCTCGAAGTGCAGGTGCGGACCGGTGGACTGGCCGCGGTTGCCCATCGTGGCGATCTTCTCGCCAGCGCCGACCTGCTCGCCCTCGCTGACGTCGATGGTGTTGATGTGGCCGTAGACGGTGATCGTGCCGTCCGAGTGCCGCAACCGGATCCACTGCCCGAAACCGCTGGCCGGACCGGCGTCGATCACGGTGCCGGCGGCCACCGCGCGGATCGGGGTGCCGATGCTGTTGGCGATGTCGACCCCGTTGTGGCTGGTGCCCCAGCGGGAGCCGAACCCGGAGGTGAAGGTGCCCTCGGCGGGCTTGACGAAGCCGCTGGCGGCCTTGCGGGCGGCTTCCTCCTTCGCGCGCTTGGCCTCGGCGGCGGCGCGCTCGGCCTCCTGGCGGGCCCGCTCGGCTTCCGCGCGGGCCTGCTGGAGGGCCTCGGCCTTGTCGATCTGACCGGCTTCCTGGACCGAGCCGGTCTCGACCGCCGGAGCGAGCAGCTGGACCGCGGCGGGACGGGTCGGCGTCCCGGTGACGGCCAGGCTCAGCTGCTTGCTCCCGGCGAGCGGGTGCACCGCTTCGCGCCGTTCGGGGACCTCGGTCTGCTCTCCGGCCGCAGCCAGCGGCTGGCCCACGGCAGCGAAAGCGCCACCGGCCACCACTGCGGCGACGAACTTGTTCCGTAGCGGGAGGGCGGCCTTCGGGGGATGGCCGCCCTCCTTGCGGTGCTTGCCCATCTTCACCTTCCGTCTCGGGGAGGTCCGGCCACTGCCCGCTCGGGGGTGCGGGTGATGTCTCTCGGGGGAGCGAGACATCGCTGTGACCGAACCGTGACGTACGAGCCGGGAACGTAGCTGAGGGTTATCAACAAGCGCAAGCACTAGCCCGTTCACCTGAACTTCAAGCCACGGACACCACGCAGTTAGTCACACTGCGTACCCAGAGAAGATGACCACCAGATAACGGCGAAGTCCGGCCGCGGACCCCAGGACCACGCCACCCGACCGGAGATCAACAGGCGGCGAAGACGATCAGCGGGACTCCGGTTTTCGCAGGTCGCCCTGCCGACCGTCGAACCGGTCGTCAAACCCCGCCCAGCCATGCCGGGAACACGGGAGTCCACAGGAGACAGTCCGGGCGGAGGGCCGGAGAACCGCGCAGGGAACCGGCTTTCGAAGATCATCCACCGGCACGAGTGGCCTTGCGCACAGAACCCGACCACCCCGGCAACTGGCCTCCCGCACTCTGGGAGGCGGTGCCACTCGATCGCGGGATCTGTTTCACTGTCCTGCATGACGCCTGGTGATCAGTGGCGGCTGCTCGTGCAGCGCCTCCACGTGGACCTCCGACGCGTCACCTCCGCAGGGTGTCGGCGCGCGCGGTAGCCCCGCCCGCACTCCCCCACTCCTCCCGTCATCGCAGCGCGCGTTCGCACGCGCGCCGGTCTCGGCACCCCTCGCACCCTCGGAGACATCGTGCAAGCGTTCCTGATCTTCGCGATCGGTGGATTCGTCGCGCAGCTGGTCGACGGCTCGCTCGGCATGGCCTACGGCGTCACGTCCACGACCATCCTGCTCGCGGCCGGGATGAGCCCGGCCCTGGCCTCCGCCTCGGTGCACCTCGCCGAACTGGGCACCTCGCTGGCCTCCGGGCTCTCGCACTGGAAGTTCGGCAACGTCGACTGGCGGGTCGTGCTCACGCTCGGCGTGCCCGGTGCGATCGGCGCGTTCCTCGGTGCCACCGCGCTGAGCAACCTCTCCACCGAGGCCGCGGAGCCGTGGATGTCCACGATCCTGCTCGCGCTCGGCCTCTACGTGCTGGCGCGGTTCGCCTTCCGGCCGCTGCGCCGCCGCCAGCTCACCGGCGTCAGTGGCAAGCTGCTCGCCCCGCTCGGCCTGGTCGCCGGATTCGTGGACGCCACCGGTGGCGGCGGCTGGGGCCCGGTGGCGACCCCGACGCTGCTGAGCACCGGCCGGGTCGAGCCGCGCAAGGTCATCGGCTCGGTGGACACCAGCGAGTTCCTGATCGCCGCGGCGGCGAGCCTCGGCTTCCTGCTCTCGCTGGCGGACCAGGAGCTGTCCTGGCTGACCGTGGGTGGTCTGCTGCTGGGCGGCGTGGTCGCCGCACCGCTGGCGGCCTACCTGGTGCGCATCGTGCCGATGCGGCTGATCGGCGTCGGCGCCGGTGGGTTGATCGTGCTCACCAACGCGCGGACCCTGATCAAGGACCTCGAGCTGCCCGGCGGGTCGCACGCGATCATCTACTCGGTCATCGTGGTGGCCTGGGTCGCCGCCATCGCCTACACGGTCCGGGTGCTCCGCGCCGAGCGCCGCCAGCCGGAGACCGACAAGGCCGACACCGCGGAGGCGGTGCACGGCTGAGCCCGGGGGTGGGGGCTCACCCGGGTCGCCACCCCGTCAAGAATTCAGCGCAACCCTCGGGGCACCCGCACGGCCCTGACTCTGAGCGAAGATTTACCCACGTGCCGTATCGCTGAGATCAACCGAACGAGTTACTGTTCGGTAGACCGTGTGGAAGCCCCCCGACACACGGTAGGTGCCCCGGGTGGGGAGTCCTGATGGCTCCGCGCCCGGGGCACCGCTCCCCGTACCACGGCCTTTCGACGCGACCGCAAACGTTTCGCGATCAAGTGTGCACCGCTGCGTTGGTATATTCCAAGCCGCCACGCGGCCCAATCTCCGCACTGCCACCAGACCAGCGGGCCTGCGCTGCGCACCACTCCCCTGAGCTCGGGCGATCGGCTCACCCGCGATCGGTATCGTTCGGCCGGACGCGGACCCCACGGAGGCGAGATGGCACCGCAGGCCCCCGAGACGACCGGTGCGAAGCGCTACTGGCGGCTGCTTCGCCGGTTCGCCGCCGCCTCGGTGGTGGCCACCGCGATCAGCCAGGTCGTCTTCCTCGCCGTCTACGCCCTGGGCGCGGCCCCGGTGGCGGCGACGATCACGGCGTGGTTGGCCGGGGCGGTCCCGAACTTCACGCTCAACCGGCACACCTGGGGCAGCACCGGGCGAACCGGTCTGCGCGGGGAGGTCCTGCGCTACGCGGTCATCTCGGTGACCACCGCCCTGCTGGCCGCCCTGGCCACGCACCACGCCGAAGCCTTCGCGCAGTCCCTCACCCGCAGCGCGCAGGTGGTGGTCGTCTGGGGCGCCTTCCTGGGCACCTACGCGGTGACGTTCGTGCTCAAGTTCTTCCTGGTCGACCGGCTGGTCTTCCCCGGTCGCCGCTGACCGCGCTCAGCGCTTGCCGGGGGCGTGGCCGAGCTGGCGGGAACGCGCGTGGACGGCCCGCACCCACCGCGTGACGGACGGACGCGTGATCAGCAGCATCAGCGTGATCACGACGACGGCCAACCCGACCCACACCAGCATCGTGGTGAGGTCCGGGCCGTCGCCGCGGCCGCGGATCGAGCGGAACACGCCGAACCCGGTCACGGTCACCGTGATCCATCCGGCCATGGCCATCATCGCGGTGTTCGGGAACCGCGGGTGCAGCAGCCGGTGGACGCCGAGCGCGTGCATGACGCCGACCGAGCCGACGATGAGCGCCAGCAGCACCACGGCGACCTCCCCGCCCCCGCTGGCCCCGGCGAGCCCCGCGACCAGCGTGTGGACGGCGACGCCGAGCACGACCAGCGCGACGGCGCCCCCGAGTGCAGCAGCGGCGAGCACCGCTCCGGGCCGCCCCGAGGACGGCGGTGCCTGCTGGGGGTCACCAGGCCCGGGTGGGTCCTGCCGTGGCTGCGGCGAGGGGACCTGCCCCTGCGGTCCCTGCTGGTTCCGAGGTAGTTGCGACATGGTCCGCTCCTGCCGAACGCCTGCGAATGCGGGCGGATACTAGCTGATCAGCACCCGGTTCGAGGCGTCTTCGACCGCCACCGGGTCGACCCGGCGCAGGAACGGCGAACGGCCCCGTCGCAGGGGCCGTTCGGGTGGACCGGTCAGTTCTTCTTGTCGCCCTTGCCGCCGAAGAACTTGTCCTTGACCTGGTCGAGCTTCTCCTTGTTCTTCGGGTCGGTGGCGTACTTCTTGGCCTGGTCGATCACCTTCTTGCCCTGCGGGCTGCTGGCGAACTCCGAGACCTTCTTGAACAGCGACATCGTTGCTCCCACCACGTCGGTGCCACGGTTTGCCCCCAGACTACCCACGCACCGGGTTCAGCCGAGCACTCCGCGCACCGAGGCGTGCCCCCTGAGCAGGTTGCGGGCCAGCGTGCGGCGCTGGATCTCGTCGGTGCCCTCGAAGATCCGCAGCAGCCGCAGGTCGCGGTACCAGCGCTCGATCGGCAGCTCCTTGGTGTAGCCCATGCCGCCGTGAATCTGCAGCACCCGGTCGACGATCTCGTTGGCGCGGGTGGCCCCGTAGAGCTTGGCGATGGACTGGGCGTGCCGGGAGTCCATGCCCTGGTCGATCTGCCAGGCCGCCTGCAGCACCAGCCAGCGCAGCGCCTCGATCTCCACCGCCGAGTCCGCCACCATCCACTGGATCGCCTGGCGCTCGGCGATCGGCTTGCCGAAGGTCTCGCGCTGCTTGGCGTACTCCACGCCCATCTCGACCAGCCGCTCGCAGGCGCCCAGCGCCCGCGCGGGCAGCATGTAGCGGCCGCGCCCGATCCACTGCATGGCGAGCGCGAAGCCGTGCCCTACCTCGCCGAGGACGTTGCCCTCGGGCACCCGCACGTTGTCGAAGACCAGCGCGGCTGGCTGGCGCTCCCACGGGCCCATGATGTCGATCGGCTCGGACTTCCAGCCCATGTCGCGGTCGACCAGGAAGCAGGTGACGCCCCCGTTGGCGCCCTTGGCCTTGTCGGTGACCGCGAAGACCATCACGAAGTCCGCGTCGATGCCGCCGGTGATGAAGGTCTTCTCGCCGTTGATCACCCACTCCGCGCCGTCCTTGACCGCCGTGGTGCGCAGGTCCTTGGCGTCCGACCCGGCCCCCGGCTCGGTGATCGCGAAGCAGGACTTGCGGGTGCCCTCGATGGTCGGCAGCAGGTAGCGCTGCTTCTGCTCCTCGTTGGCGTGGTAAAGGATGTTGTCGGCGTAGCCGCCGAACCGGAACGGCACGTAGGTGCGGCCGAGCTCGATCTCGATCAGCGCCGACATCACCGACGACAGGCCCATGCCGCCGTACTCCTCGGGCGTCTGCACGCCCCAGAACCCGGCGTCCTTCGCCTTCTGCTGCAGCTCGTGCTGCTCGTCCTTGGTCAGGCCGCGCTCCCCGGCCCGCTCCCGCCGCAGCACCTCCGGTTCCAGCGGCACCAGCTCGCGCTGGACGAAGTTACGCACCCAGTCCCTGATGTCGCGCTCGGTGTCGGAGAGCGAGAAGTCGACCATCGCCGGATCCCTTCCTGCGGCCATCTAACTAACGTCGTTAGTTTTGTGGCAGCCTAAGACGGTCCCGGCGAACGCCGCAAGGGACCTGACGAGGAGAAGACGTGCCCAGACCGACCACTCCCCGGTTGTCACCGGAACGCATCCGCCGCGTCGGGCTGGAGATCATCGACGCCGACGGCCTGGAGGCGCTGTCCATGCGCCGCCTCGCGGAACGGCTCGGGGTGCGCGCGGCCTCGCTGTACAACCACGTCTCGACCAAGGAAGATTTGCTGCACGAGATCGCCGACGACGTGATGGCCGCGGTGGACGTCGCCGGTTTCGACCAGGACTGGACGAGGGGCCTGCGCACCTGGGCCCGCTCCTACCGCGCGGCCCTGGTCGCCCACCCGAACCTGGTGCCGTTCCTGGCCTACGGCCCGGCCCGCCGCGAGAACGCCCTGCGCCGGGCGGACGCGGTGCACGGCGGCCTGACCCGCGCGGGCTGGCCGCAGCGCTACGCCACCATGATCGGCGCCTCGACGAAGTACCTGGTGGTGGGCTCGGCGATGGGCTCGTTCAGCGGTGGCTTCCCGGACGACGCGGACCTCTACGACGACCGCTTCCCCCACCTGAACAGGGCCCACCTGCTGCGCGAGCACGCGGCGGAGATCGACGAGGCCAGCTTCGAACTGGCCCTCGAAGCCCTCATCGACGGCCTCCGCAAGCAGTACCAGGCCCTGGACACCACGCGAACGACCTGAACCTGTTCAGAAGTCCGGGCAAGCCTGCACGAGATCACTCGCCCGTCCGGTTGACGTGGGTCACCGGGGGTTCGTAGCGTCCAAGGCGCAGAACCGAATACAGCGCCTACGACGTCGTGCGGGAGAGACTCCGGCCCACCGGGACCGGGGCGCCGAAGGAGCAATACTCCCCAGCAAACTCTCAGGCACCGGCACCGCGCGGCACCAGGCGATCACGGAGAAAAGCAGGAGCACCCGCTTCTCGCCCACGGTGCAAGCCACCCCCGCGGGGTGGCGAAACTCTCAGGCCAATGACTCCGGGGAGACCGCCCGACCAGCGCAAGCCCGCGCAGGTCGGGGTCGAGGTGCCCCCGATAAGGTTGGGCGCAGTGAGCTGACCGGCCCTCGACTGCCGACCGGCGCCCACCAGGAGGAGTCCCACACCATGTCGTCGCCACGACGGACGCCCTTGCACCACGTCCACGAAGCGCTCGGAGCCACCTTCACCGAGTTCGCCGGCTGGCAGATGCCGCTGCGCTACTCCGGTGACACCGCGGAGCACAACGCGGTGCGCACCGCCGCGGGCCTGTTCGACCTGACCCACATGGGCGAGATCCGGATCAGCGGCCCGCAGGCCGCCGAGGCGCTCGACCACGCGCTGGTCGCCAACGCCTCCGCGATCACCCCCGGCCGCGCCCGCTACACCATGATCTGCAACCCGGCCGGTGGCGTGCTGGACGACCTGATCGTCTACCGCCTCGACGAGCAGGAGTTCCTGGTGGTGGCCAACGCCGCGAACGCCGCCGTGGTCTCCGCCGAGCTCGCCGACCGGGTCAGCGGCTTCGACGCCCAGCACGAGGACGTCTCCGACGACTACGCGCTGATCGCGGTGCAGGGCCCGAACGCGGTGGCGATTCTCGCGCCGCTGACCGACACCGACCTCTCCGGCGTCAAGTACTACGCGGGTTACCGGACGCAGGTCGCGGGCAAGGACGTGCTGCTGGCGCGCACCGGCTACACCGGCGAGGACGGCTTCGAGCTGTTCACCGCGCCGGGCGACGCCGAGGCCGTGTGGCAGGCGCTGACCGAGTCGGGCGCGCAGCACGGCCTGCAGCCCACCGGGCTGTCCTGCCGCGACACGCTGCGCCTGGAGGCCGGGATGCCGCTGTACGGCAACGAGCTCTCCGCCGACCTCACGCCGTACCACGCGAACCTCGGCCGGGTGGTCAAGCTCGACAAGCCCGGCGACTTCGTCGGCAAGGAAGCGCTGGCGGCTGCCGCGGAGAAGCCCACCGAGCGCACCCTGGTCGGGCTGAGCACCGACCAGCGCCGCGCGCCCCGCCACGGCTACCGGGTGCTGGACGCCGAGGGCTCCGAGATCGGCGTGGTGACCAGCGGCGCCCCGTCCCCGACCTTGGGCCACCCGATCGGACTGGCCTACGTGGACCGCGAGCACAGCGAACCCGGCACCCAGCTGCAGGTCGACATCCGCGGCAAGGCCGTCGCGGTGCAGGTCGTCGAGCTGCCGTTCTACCGCCGCAACGCCTGAGAGATGCACACAGGAGGCAACACCATGTCGACACCGGACCTGTTCAACGACAAGCTGGCCGCGGTGGACCCAGAGGTGGCGGCGGCCGTCGGCGCCGAGCTCAACCGCCAGCAGACCACGCTGGAGATGATCGCGTCGGAGAACTTCGCGCCGCAGGCCGTGCTGGAGGCGCAGGGCTCGGTGCTGACCAACAAGTACGCCGAGGGCTACCCGGGGCGCCGTTACTACGGCGGCTGCGAGCACGTCGACGTCGTCGAGCAGCTGGCCATCGACCGGATCAAGGAGCTGTTCGGCGCCTCGTTCGCCAACGTGCAGCCGCACTCGGGCGCGCAGGCCAACGCCGCGGCGATGTTCGCGCTGCTCAAGCCGGGTGACACCATCATGGGCCTGGACCTGGCCCACGGCGGTCACCTGACCCACGGGATGCGGATCAACTTCTCCGGCAAGCTCTACAACGTGGTGCCCTACCACGTGCGCGAGGACGACCACCGCGTCGACATGGACGAGGTCGCCCGGCTGGCGCGGGAGAACAAGCCGCAGCTGATCATCGCCGGGTGGTCGGCCTACCCGCGGCAGCTGGACTTCAAGCGGTTCCGGGAGATCGCCGACGAGGTCGGCGCCTACCTGATGGTGGACATGGCGCACTTCGCCGGGCTGGTCGCCGCGGGCCTGCACCCGAACCCGGTGCCGCACGCCCACGTCGTCACCACCACCACGCACAAGACCCTGGGCGGTCCGCGCGGTGGCGTGATCCTGTCCTCCGACGAGGAGTTCACCAAGAAGTTCAACTCCGCGGTGTTCCCCGGTCAGCAGGGTGGGCCGCTGGAGCACGTGATCGCGGGCAAGGCGGTGGCGTTCAAGGTCGCCGCTGGCGAGGAGTTCAAGGACCGGCAGCGCCGGACCGTCGAGGGCGCCCAGGTCCTGGCCGAGCGGCTGTCGGCCGCCGACGCCAAGGAGGCCGGTGTGCAGCTGGTCTCCGGCGGCACCGACGTGCACCTGGTGCTGGTGGACCTGCGCAACTCCGAGCTGGACGGCAAGCAGGCCGAGGACCGGCTGCACGAGATCGGCATCACGGTCAACCGCAACGCGGTGCCCAACGACCCGCGGCCGCCGATGGTGACCTCCGGGCTGCGCATCGGCACCCCGGCGCTGGCCACCCGCGGCTTCGGCCGGACCGAGTTCACCGAGGTCGCCGACATCATCGCCGAGGCTCTCAAGCCGAACTTCGACGAGAGCACCAGCGCCAAGCTGCGCACCCGCGTCGAAGCCCTGGCCACCAAGCACCCGCTGTACCCGAACCTCTGACGGTTCCGGCAGCACCCCTGCGGCTGGCGCGCGCGAATCCGATTCGCGCGCGCCAGCCGTTTTTTCCGGTGCGTCCTTTTCCGACCCGGCTGGATGAACATTCACGCACATCTGGCTGAATGTGATTCAGGCCTCAACGCAATTCCTCCCCGGTGACCGAAATGCGGTTTTCCCCCGCCGGTCGCCAGTACCGGTTCGATTCGCCCGCGGAAAAGGCTCGATTCCAACTCCTCCGAATCCCTTGCCAGCACCGACCGGATGCCGGAGTATCTGCGCAGCTCCAGCGAAACACGCTGCCGAGCAACGCGTTGCGGGGAAGCGGCCCACGCGGCTGCGCACCGAGAACCCGCACCCGTTATTGGAGGAGTTCACTTCGATGAGCCAACCAGCGACCGAGGAGTACCGGAAGGATCTGAGCACCCGGCACATCAACATGATCGCCATCGGCGGCGCGATTGGTGTCGGGCTGTTCCTCGGTTCCGGAAAGGCCCTCAACCAGGTCGGCACCGGCCTGATCCTGAACTACGCGATCGCCGGTGTGATGATCTTCTTCGTCATGCGGGCGCTCGGCGAGCTGCTGATGTACCGCCCGGTGAGCGGTTCCTTCGCCGAGTACGCGGGCGAGTTCGTCGGGCCGTGGGCGAAGTTCGCGGTCGGCTGGGGTTACTGGCTGGTCTGGATCGTCACCGGCATGGCCGAGATCACCGCGGTCGGCAAGTACTTCCAGTTCTGGTTCCCGCAGGTGCCGCAGTGGATCCCGGCGCTGGGCGCGCTGATCGTGCTCAGCGGGGTGAACCTGATCGCGGTCAAGCTGTTCGGTGAGTTCGAGTTCTGGTTCGCGCTGATCAAGGTGCTGGCCATCATCGGGCTGATCGTGCTGGCCGCGCTGATCCTGGTCTTCGGGTTCAGCGACGTCGGGCCGACAGCGTCGCTGAGCAACATCTGGTCGCACGGCGGCCTGTTCCCGAACGGCGGCACCTCCGCCCTGCTGGCCTTCCAGATCGTCATGTTCGCGTTCATCGGCGTGGAGATGGTCGGGCAGACCGCCAGCGAGAGCAGCAACCCGAAGAAGGTGCTGCCGCGGGCCATCAACGCCGTGATGTGGCGGATCCTGATCTTCTACGTCGGTGCGCTGGTCGCGCTCACCGCGCTGGTGCCGTGGTTCCAGTTCCCGGCGGACGGCAGCCCGTTCGTGCACGCCTTCACCCTGGTCGGCATTCCGGCCGCCGCGGGCGTGATCAACTTCGTGGTGACCACGGCGGCGCTGTCGTCGTGCAACAGCGGCATCTACTCCACCGGCCGGATGATCCGCACGCTGGCCCAGGACGGCCAGGCACCGCGCGCGGTGGGCCGGCTCAGCGGCCGGGCGGTGCCCGCGCGGGCCATCGCCGTGACGTTCTGCGTGATGCTGATCGGCGTGCTGCTCAACTACTTCGTCCCGGAGCAGGCGTTCACCTACATCACCAGCGCCAGCACGGTCGGCGCCATCTTCACCTGGGGCATGATCCTCATCGCGCACCTGGGCTACCGCCGCAAGGTGGCGCGCGGCGAGATCGAGGCCGGACCGTTCCGGATGCCGCTGGCCCCGTGGTCAAACTACGTGGTGCTGGCGTTCCTGGCGTTCGTCGTGGTGCTGCTGGGCTTCGACGCGGAAACGCGCATCGCGCTGTACATCACGCCGGTGCTGGTGGTCGCGGTGGCCGTGGGCTACCTGGCGATCCGGAACAAGCAGCCGGAGCGCACCCCCGTCAGCAAGTGACCCACCAGTCGGCCCGGCGCACGCCCGGTGCGCCGGGCCGACTGCTGCTCAGGCCGATGCCGACTCCAGGTAGTGCAGGACGGCGAGGACGCGGCGGCTGTAGCCGGTGGTGCGCGGCAGGTCGAGCTTGTCGAAGATCGCGTTCGCGTGCTTCTCCACCGCGCTCTGGGAGATGTGCAGGTGGGCCGCCACCCCGGCGTTGGTGCAGCCCTGGGCCATCTGCTCCAGGACGTCCCGCTCGCGCGGCGTCAGGTCGGCCAGCGGGTCGCGGTCGCCGCTCGACAGCAGGCGGCGGACCACCTCCGGGTCGAAGGCCACCCCTCCCCCGGCCACCCGCTGCAGCGCGTCGAGGAACTCGTCGACCTGCACCACCCGGTCCTTGAGCAGGTAGCCGACCCGGGCCGAATCCCCGGTGAGCAACTCGACCGCGTAGCGCTTCTCGACGTACTGGGAGAGCACCAGCACCCCGACCTCGGGGAACCGCTGGCGGATCTCCAGCGCGGCGCGCAACCCGTCGTCGGTGTGGGTCGGCGGCATCCGCACGTCGACCACCGCGACGTCGGGGCGGTGTCGGTCCACTTCGGACAACAAGCTCGGCGCGTCGCCGACCGCGGCGAGGACCTGGTGGCCCTCCTCGGCCAGCAGGCGGACCAGGCCCTCCCGGAGCAGCGTGGCGTCGTCGGCCAGGATCACCCGCACGGCAACTCCGCGGTGATCACCGTCGGCCCACCGACCGGACTGTCCACCTCGAACCTCCCGTCCAGCGCGGCGACCCGCCGCGCCAGGCCGGAAAGCCCGGCGCCCGCCGCGGAGGCGCCCCCGGCGCCGTCGTCCTCGACCCGAACCACCAGCCACCCCGCTCCTCGTCGCACCTGGACGATCACGATACGCGCGTCGGTGTGCTTGGCCGCGTTGGTGACCGCCTCCGAGACCACGAAGTAGGCCACCGCTTCGACTTCCACCTCCGGGCGCGGCTCCACCTCGTAGTGCAGCTCCACGCGCATCCCGGCGCGCTCCGCCAACGCCTCCAGCGCGGGGTGCAGGCCACCCGCGTCCAGCGCCGCCGGGTACACCCGCCACGCGACGTCGCGGAGATCGCGCAGCACTTCCTGCGATTCCTGGTGCGCCTGCGCCAACAGCTCCGCCGCCCGGTCGCCGTCGCCCGCGCGCCGGGCCCGGCCGACCAGCATCCCCAGCGCCACCAGCCGCTGCTGCACGCCGTCGTGCAGGTCGCGTTCGATCCGGCGCCGCTCCTCGCGGATCGCGGCGACGACGTCGGCCCTGGTGACCGCGAGCTCCTCCACCCGGCGCTGCAACCGCTGCGCCCGGTCCGGCTCCAGGAACCGCCGCCCGAGGGCCCGCTCGAGGGCCGCGACGCCGACGAGACCAGCCAGCGCCAGGTACGCCATCACCGCGCAGAAGACGATCATGTAGGCGGTGAGCCAGAACTTCTCGGTCGGGGTGCGCCCTTCGAGCGGACCCGCCGAGGTCCACAGCTCGCTGAACTCGACAACCGCCCCCACCGCGCCGTAGCCGATCAGCAGCAGCAGGAGTCCGCCGAGCAGGCCGACGAGTCCGCGCAGCGCGAGGTAACGCAGCGCCCGAGCACCGTCCGGCTGGTCGGCGTGCGAATCGGCGAAGCACCGGGCCAGGCGCCGACGTTCGAGCTCGGCCAGCGCTCGGGCGCCGCGGAAGGCCCACGGCCGCGACCGGCTCCAGGGCAGCACCACGGCGGAGCACAGCACGTACCCGAGTTCAAGGAGCGCGGTGCAGGCACCGAGCGCCAATCCGACGAGCCCCCCGAGCCACCGACGCATGACCCCAGCCTAAGGACGCCGACAACCTGAGGTTTTCCGCACCCCGAGCACTCCGGACCACCGCATGTCCCGCAGGGGTGCGGTTTTCCGCAGCTGAGCTCTGCGCGGTGCCGCAGCCGAGTCGGTGGTCAACCGCATTCCGCGCGGGGGCGGGGGTTCCTAGGTTCGACGACCATGAACTTCCTCGCGGAGCAAGAGATCTCGACCGGTGGGTTGGTCGGGTGGGTCACCGGGCTCATGGAGACCATCGGCGGTCCCGGCGCCGGGTTGGCGGTGGCGTTGGAGAACCTGTTCCCGCCCATTCCCAGCGAGGTGATCCTGCCGCTGGCCGGGTTCGCCGCGGCCCGGGGATCGCTGAGCCTGGTCGGCGCCATCCTGTGGACGACGCTGGGTTCGGTGGTCGGGGCCGTGGTGCTGTACTACCTCGGGGCCTGGCTCGGGCGGGCGCGGACCCGTGCCATCGCGGTCCGGTTGCCGCTGGTCAAGGTGGCCGATGTCGACCGGACCGAGGCGTGGTTCGCGCGGCACGGGACCAAGGCCGTGCTCCTCGGGCGGATGGTGCCGATCTTCCGCAGCTTCATCTCGCTGCCCGCCGGGGTGGAGCGGATGGCGCTGCTGCCGTTCCTGGCGCTGACCGCGCTCGGCAGCCTGGTCTGGAACACCGCGCTGGTCCTCGCCGGGTACCTGCTGGGGCAGAGCTGGTGGCTGGTCGAGTCCTACATCGGCATCTTCCAGAACGTCGTCATCCTCGCGGTGCTGGTCGCGGTCACCTGGTTCGTCGTGACCCGCGTCCGCCGCGCCCGCCGAGCCCGCGCCTGACCGGTGAGCGGCGGTGGTCGTCGGAGCGACCACCGCTGCGGGGCGGGTGCCATGAGCGCCTCCATGTTGTTGCGTAATCCGAGTCAGGTTCCGCTACCGGCAACACGGTCGCCGCAGGCGCCCGCCACCGTCAAGGCTTCCCCCGCCGCGCAACCCGGATGGAGGCCGCCGCGGGGACCCCCTTGACGCGGCCCCGCCGCAGACCGCACATTGTTGCGCATCGCACTCCGTGTTCCTGATAGCGCAACGGAGGTCCTGATGCTCGAAGCCTGCCCGATGTCCGACCTGCCACCCGGCGAAGCCGTCCGCGTCGAGGCGCACGTGCCGATCGCGGTGTTCAACGTCGACGGCGAGCTGTTCGCGATCGACGACACCTGCACCCACCAGGACGCCTCGCTGGCGGACGGCTGGGTGGAGGACTGCCGGGTCGAGTGCCCGCTGCACGCCGCAGCGTTCGACCTGCGCACCGGGCTGCCGTGCGGCCTGCCCGCCAAACGGCCGGTGCGGACCTACCCGGTGCAGGTCGCCGACGGCGTGGTCTACGTCGAAACCGAAGCAGCCGAAGTCGCCTGACCCGCCACCCGGTCCGGGCCGGGAACCCCACCCGGCCCCGGATCGTTCGGAGCACGTGGAGGCGGCGCTGATGTGGGGCCTCCCCGGCATGACGTTGCTGCTGGTCGCCGTCGGCAGCTACGAGCTGGTGCAGAAGAGGCGCGGCAAGCGGTCCGGAACCCCGCTGGCCGGGGCCTACGCCGACGAGGTCACCGCGCTGTTCCACGGCACCAAGCGGATCGAGCTGGAACACCGCGACTCCACGTCGATGATGCGCGACGAGGAAGCCAACGGTGCACCAGCGCACGGCGTCGACCTGGACCGCAGGAAGATCATCCTGCGCCCGGAGAAACCCCGCTGATCAGGCCGCGGACTCGATGTCCTCGGGCTCCGCGGCCGCGACCTCGGCCTGCTTCGCCGCGCGGCGGCGGCGCTTCAGCCACACCGCCACGCCGATCGCGACGACCACGGCCACCAGCACCCAGCTCGCCCGCCCCAGCGCGTCCTCGATGTACTTGGCCGAGGCCCCGGCCAGCCAGCCGATGCTCACGTGCGTCGCGGACCACGCGATCGCCCCCACCAGGGAGGACAGCATGAACTTCGGGTAGGACATGCCGCTGGTCCCGGCCGCGGCGGGCATCATGGTGCGCACCACCGGCAGAAAGCGGCCCAGCAGCACCGCGCCGATCCCCCACTTCCGCAGCAGGTTCCCGGCCCGGTCCCAGTTGTGCTGGCCGAGCTTGCGGACGACCTTGGTCTCGCGCATCCGCAGCCGGTAGCGACGCCCCAGCCAGAACCCGATGTTGTCCCCGACCGCCGCGCACACCGCGACAACGCTGGCCAGCAGGAAGAAGAAGCCCAGATCGGTGACCGCGGCCGAGGCGATCAGCAGCCCGCTCTCGCCCGGCACCAGGAAACCCAGGCCGATGGTGCACTCGCCGAGCACGAGAGCGCCGGTCACCAGTACCAGAAGCGGCTTCGGCAGACTTCCGACAGCTGCCAGAACGTCGCTGATGAAGGTCACGGGGCGGGCTCCTCGGCGTGCAAGTCTTCGCGGACCCCTGTCACGCTACCGGCGTAACGGCGGCACGGTCTCCGTAATCCCCCCTAGCCGACCCTGAGACTGGGGTCACACCTTCGGTCAGGTGTAGCACCACTACCTGTGCAAACCCGATACGTCGGGATCACCGTGCGAAACCTGCCAGCAACACCCAGCAACGACCCGCGGCGAGCCGCTTTCCCCGCATCCGACTGCTGTTCTCCTGCGAGGCACCCGAAACCGCTTGCCCCAACACGACTGTCAGCAGGCCTTCACCCAGGAGCACTCCAGCGCGCCCTCGTCGACACGGGTGCGCGGATCGTCCCGCTGGACGCGCTGCTGCGGCACCTGCGGGCGGCCGTGCGGCTGGTCCTCGGCACCCCGGTACTCGGCGAGGCGGATCACGATCGCATCCTCCAGGTCCTTCGGGGAGTCGGACACGAAGTCGTTGAACACCACGGAGAACACCAGGTCCCGGCCGTTGGCCGCGGTGACGTAGCCGGACAGCGAGGTCACCCCGGTCAACGAACCCGTCTTGGCGTGCACGTTGCCCTCGGCCGCGGTCCCGGCCATCCGGTTGCGCAGCGTGCCGCCGACCATGCGGTCCGCGACCCCGGCGACCGGCAGCGAGTCGTACCAGGCGCGGAACCAGGGGCGCTGCTGCGCGTTGTCCAGCAGCACGGTCAGCTGCTCCGGCGTCACGTTGTCCATCGTGGACAGACCGGAGCCGTCGACCAGGCGGAGCACCTCCGGGGACATGCCCAGCCCGCGCAACTGCTCGGTCAGCACCGCCAGCCCGGCCGCCCAGCTCCCCTCCCCGCGGACCTCCCGGCCCATCGCCTTGACCAGCACCTCGGCGTGCCCGTTGTTGCTCAGCTTCAGGAACGGCACGAGCAGGTCGCGCAACGGCATCGACTGCCGCTCCGCCAGCACCCGAGCACCCTCCGGCGCCGTCCCCTCCCCCGCGTACCGCACCTGCACGCCGTGCGCGGCGAGCGCCCGGGCGAACAGGTCGGCGGCGTAGGCGGACGGGTCGGGCACCGTGGTGAAGTCCTCGACCGGTTCCGCCCCGACCGGCACCGATCCGCTCACCACGACCCGGTCCCCGCCGTGGTCGCGCTGGACCACCACATCCGGCTCACCGCCCTCGGCGGAGGTGGTCGTGCGGTTGTCGATCCGCACCACGTCGGTCTCCGGCTCCAGCCGGACCTCGGCGGGCTGCCCCTCCGCGGTCGGGCTCACCCGCACGATCGCGGTCCCGGCGTCGAAGTCGGTGTTGGGCGCGGCGGTCAGCGCCGAGATCCGCGCCGAGTAGTAGTAGGGCTCGTCGTCCCAGGCCCAGCCCGTGCCCAGCGGGACGTCGTCGAAGTAGGTGTCATCGGTGCGCAACCCGCCCTGCACGACGCGGATCCCGGCCGCCGCGACCTGCTCCGCGAGCCGGTCGTAGTCGGCGGCGAGCAGCGTCGGGTCCCCGGTTCCGCGCAGGTGCAGGTCACCGAGCAGCACCGGACCGGCCTGCCGGGCCCCGGTGAGCACCTCGGTGCGGAACCGGTGGTCCGGGCCCAGCGCCTCCAGCGCGGCGGCTGAGGTGAGCAGCTTGGCGTTGGACGCCGGGGTGGCCCGCGCGTCGGCCTGCCTGCTGTAGAGGACCTCGTCGGTGGCCGGGTCGCGGACCACCACGCCCGCGTGCGAACCGGCCAACCTCGGGTCGGCGAGGATCTCGTCGAGGTCGACGCGCAGCGCGTCCGGCCCGCTCGGGGCCGCACCGGATGGTGCGACCAGGGCCAGCGGCGCCCCCACCACGACGACCAACCCCAACGCCAGACCCCACCGTCGCCGCATCGCGCAGCTCCCTCGCCTCGACCGACCGGAGATCATGCAGCGTAAGCAGATCGACACGCACGGTCAACGGCTCGCGCGATCAGTGGAACCGCACCTCAATCCCCCTCACCCGCCGAGCACCGAGCCACGCCCCAGTCGGCCCCAGCCGCCCGGGGAATTCACAGTTTCAATTGAAACTGTACTTCGGGGTGACGGCCCGCAGTTTCAATTGAAACTGCGCATCACCGGCGTGTCGAGCGCACGACACGCCGGTGGTGCGTCGGTGCAGCGCCTTGGTGGAGGGTCAGCTGACGGCGATGGAGGTGGCCATGGCCAGCAGCGCACCGCCGCAGCACCGCTCGAAGGCCTTGCGGCGGCGCGGGTCGGCCAGCAGCGCCGCCAACCACCGCACCGACGGCACCACGATCAACCACCAGGCTGTGAAGCCGCCCACCGCGACCCCGCTGAGCAGCGCGGCCTGCGCCACCGGGTCGGCGGCCGGGTCCATCGCCTGCGGCAGCAGCGTCAGGAAGGTCAACATGACCTTGGGGTTGAGCACATCGGTCAGCAGTCCGCGCAGGAAGACCGCCCGCCCCGAGTTGGGCACCTCGACGGCGGGTTCACCACCGATGGCGGCGCCAGCCTTGCGCAGGATCTGGAAGCCCATCCAGGCCAGGTAGGCCACGCCGATCACCTTCACCACGAGCAACGCGGCCGGAACGGCGACCACCAGCGCGGACAGCCCCAGGGTCGCCGCCGTCGCGTGCACCAGCAGACCGCAGGTGGATCCCGCCGCGGCCAGCCAACCCCACCGCGCCCCGGTTGCCGCGTTGCGCGTGACCAGCACGAAATCGGGTCCGGGTACCACGACGATCACCAGCAGCGCCAGCAGGAACGGCCCCCAGGCGATGTGCACGACTCCTCCTCCGAAAGAAGTGGTTGGGAAGTGCGGCCATTTTCGGGTTTCCGTTCGCCTCCTCACCACCTGCGCCGTAAGATGTTCGGTTGTGCAGGACTTCGTAGAACTTGATTCGGTTGACTGGCGCATCCTGGAGGAGTTGCAGAACGATGCGACGCTGCCCAACCGGGTGCTCGCCGAGCGGGTCGGCCTGGCCGCCTCCAGCTGCCTGCAACGGGTCCGCCGCCTGCGGGAACAGGGCGTGATCACCGGGTCGCACATCGACGTCAACCCGGCCGCGACCGGGCTGGCGCTGGAGGCGGTGGTGGCGATCAACGTCCGCCCGCACACCCGGCAGGTGGTCGACCAGTTCCGCGAGTTCGTGATGAAGCAGCCGGAGACCCGCTCGCTGCTGCACGTCAGCGGCCAGGCCGACTTCCTGCTGCACGTGGCGGTGGCCGACACCAAGCACCTGCAGGAGTTCCTGGTGGACAAGGTGGCTTCCCGCACCGAGGTCCGCCACTTCACCAGCTCGATCGTCCTGGAACAGCTGCACACCAAGGCCCTGACCCCACCGCGCCACCTCCGTCCGAAGCGCCGCCGCCGCACCCAGTGAAGCGCCAGCGCAGCGGCACTCCCGTTGCGCTGCGGAACGCTGGGCACCAGGGTGGGTGGATCAAGGCACGTTCGACGCACCGCAGGAGGGCTGTCGTTGGCAGAGCAGGAGCAGGCTGATCGCGTGCTGGGGTTGGTCACCGACCCCGACATGCCCACACAGGTCGGTCAGCGCACCGCCGAGCGGACCACCGACTGGTTGAGCCGCCGCACGAACGAGCGCTGGACCATCGAAGTGCACTGCGATCCGCTCACCGCGGGCCACAACACCAGCGAGGACCTGCTCGACTCCGTCGACGCGCACCGGCGCGAGCGGAACTGGGACCTGGCGATCTGCCTGACCGACCTGCCGCTGCTGCTCGAGCGGCGGCCGCTGCTCGCCGACGTCAGCACCAAGCGCCGCGTCGCGCTCGTGTCGTTGCCCGCGCTCGGCGCGCTCCGGACCTACCACCGCACCTACCAGATGATGACGCGGCTGCTGGAGGACCTGCGGCAGGACAGCACCGAACGGCGGCCCCCGGTCGGCCCGGTGCACCGCGTGCAGCACGACGGCCCGGTGGACATCCGCTACACCACCGCCCGGGTGCGGGGCTGGCTGCGGCTGGTGTCCGGGATGGTCCGGGCGAACCGGCCGTGGCAGCTGGTCTGGGGCCTGTCCAGCGCGCTGGCGGCCGCGCTCGCCGCAGCCGGGTTCGGCCTGTTCACCTCGACGGTCTGGCAGCTCGGCGACGTGCTGAGCCCGCTGCGCGCGCTGACCACCACAGTCTTCGCGCTCGCCCTGATGACGGTGTGGCTGATCGCCGCGCACGGGTTGTGGGAGCGCGTCGGGCGGGGCGCGGTCCGGGACCGGCGGCTGGCGGTGCTCTACAACACCTCGACGATCACCACGCTGTCGTTGGGCGTGGCCTGCCTCTACGCCGTGGTCTACGTGGTGAGCCTCACCGGGGCGCTGGCCCTGATCGACGCGAGCGTCCTCGGGAAGATGCTCGGCCACCCCGCCGACGGAGCTGCCTACGCGCGCCTGGCGTGGATGGTCGCCTCGATGGCCATGATCGCCGGGGCGCTGGGGTCGAGCCTGGAAACCGACGCTGCGGTGCGCCAAGCCGCCTACGGCTACCGCGAGGAACGGCGGCGCGCCCAGCATGCCAAGGAGAAGGACCAGGAGGACTGACTGCCGCGCGAGTCAGCCGCCAACGCGCAGCAGGCCTTCCTGGACGACCGTGGCGACGAGCTGGCCGTCGCGGGAGAAGAACCGACCGGTGGCCAGGCCGCGGGCGCCGGAGGCGCTGGGCGAGGCGCAGTCGTAGAGCAGCCACTCGTCGGCGCGGAAGCGGCGGTGGAACCACATCGCGTGGTCCAGGCTCGCGCCGTTGACCTCGTCCAGGCCCCAGTACACGCCGTGCCGGGCGAGCACCGCGTCCAGCAGCGTCATGTCCGAGGCGAACGCCGCGATGCACACGTGCAGCAGGTCGTCGTCGGGCAGCACCCCGTCGGCGCGCATCCACACCTGGCTGCGGGCCTCGCGCGGCCCGCTCTCCCGGCTCACCCACGGTGGATCGGTCACGTAGCGCACGTCGATCGGGCGGGGCTGCGCGCGCCCGAGCTTGTCGATCAGCGAGCCGATCTGCTCGCCGAAGGTCGGCAGCGACTCCGGGTCCGGCACCTCCGGCATCGGCTCGGCGTGGTCGATGCCGCCCTCGTCGACCTGGAACGAGGCCGACAGCGAGAAGATCGCCTTGCCGCGCTGCACCGCCACCACCCGGCGGGTGGTGAACGAGCGCCCGTCACGGGTGCGGTCCACCTCGTAGACGATCGGGATGCTCGGGTCGCCGGGCCGAATGAAGTAGGCGTGCAGCGAGTGCACCCGCCGCTCCGGCGGGACCGTGCGACCGGCCGCGACCAGCGCCTGACCGGCGACCTGACCGCCGAACACGCGCACCGGCGAGGAGGCGGGGCTGACCCCGCGGAAGATGTTCTCCTCGATGCGCTCCAGGTCCAGCAGGGCCACCAGGTTGTCCAGCACCGGCTGGCCGTGCGGCATGCCGTTGACGTCCAGCGGGACGTCCCCCGGCAACCGGGTTCCCGCCGGGTCTGCGGCGGCGGCTCGGGCCGCTTCGGTCACTGCGAGCTCCTCAGGTCGTACGCCGGATCGGCCGGACGGGAGCGCCGGGTGGCTCCCGTCCGAAGGAACGGATCAGACGTGGTCTTCCTCGCCCAACCGGTGCACGCGGATGAGGTTGGTGGAACCGACCGTGCCGGGCGGCGAGCCCGCCACCACGACGACCATGTCACCGCGCTGCGAGCGGCCCAGGGACAGCATCGCCTGGTCCACCTGCCGCACCATCTGGTCCGTGGTGTCGACCTTAGGCACCAAGAACGTCTCGGTCCCCCAAGTGAGAGCGAGCTGACTCCGCACCGACTCCTCGGGGGTGAACGCCAGCAGCGGCAGCCTGGTGTGCAGGCGGGCCAACCGGCGCACGGTGTCACCGGACTGCGTGAAGGCCACCAGGGCCTTGGCGTTGAGGCGTTCGCCGATGTCACGCGCCGCGTAGGAGATCACGCCGCGCTTGGTGCGCGGGACGTGGCTCAGCGGCGGCGGTGCCGTCGACCCGGCCTCGACCGCTTCGACGATGCGCGCCATCGTCTGCACGGTCTCCACCGGGTAGCGGCCAACGCTGGTCTCGCCGGACAACATCACCGCGTCGGTGCCGTCGAGCACCGCGTTGGCGACGTCGGAGGTCTCCGCACGCGTCGGACGCGAGTTGTTGATCATGGAGTCCAGCATCTGGGTGGCGACGATGACCGGCTTGGCGTTCTCACGCGCGATCCGGATCGCCTTCTTCTGCACCAGCGGCACGTGCTCAAGGGGGAGCTCGACGCCGAGGTCACCACGGGCGACCATGACGCCGTCGAAGGCCAGCACGATGGCCTCCAGGTTGTCCACCGCTTCCGGCTTCTCCAACTTGGCGATCACCGGGACGCGGCGGCCGACCCGGTCCATGACCTGGTGCACCAGGTCGATGTCGGCCGGACTGCGGACGAAGGACAGCGCGATGAAGTCCACGCCCAGCTCCAGCGCGAACTCCAGGTCCTCGATGTCCTTCTCGGACAGCGCGGGCACCGAAACATCCATGCCCGGCAACGAGATTCCCTTGTGGTCCGAAACCGGACCACCCTCGGTCACCTCGCACACGACGTCGTTGTCCTCGACGTCGGTCACGACCAGCCCCACCTTGCCGTCGTCGACCAGGAGTCGGTCGCCGCTCTTGGCGTCGTTGGCGAGGCCCTTGTAGGTGGTGGACACCCGGTCATGGGTGCCCTGGACGTCGTCGACAGTGATGCGCACGATGTCGCCGGTCCGCCACTCGACCGGCCCGGCAGCGAACTTGCCGAGTCGGATCTTCGGTCCCTGCAGGTCGCCGAGGATGCCCACGGCGCGACCGGATTCCTTGGCCGCGGCCCGGACCATGTCGTAGACCTGCTGGTGATCGGCGTGGCTGCCGTGGCTGAAGTTCAGCCGGGCGACGTCCATTCCGCTGCTGACGAGCTCCGCCATCTTCTCCGGTGTGGCAGTGGCGGGGCCCATGGTACAAACGATCTTGGCTCGTCGACTCACATCATGCCAGCGTAGTCTGTTGACCGACGTGCGCAGCACGCGCCATGCCTCGGACAGGCCCGACGAGGAGATCGTTGCTGGATCATTACAGAACGCAGCTCACCCGGATACCGTTCGGGGTCGCGGTGGTGGCCAGCCTGCTCATCCTGTTCATGCCCGCCGCCGGGGTGCCGAGCGCGCCGCCCGGCACCGACAAGGTGGTGCACTTCGCGCTGTTCGCGGCCTTGGCGGCCACCGGCCGGATCGCCGGGTTCCCGACGATGAAGCTGCTGCCCGCGCTGGTCGGCTA
Organism: Saccharopolyspora sp. NPDC000359; assembly: GCF_040300525.1. Classification (NCBI taxonomy): domain Bacteria; kingdom Bacillati; phylum Actinomycetota; class Actinomycetes; order Pseudonocardiales; family Pseudonocardiaceae; genus Saccharopolyspora; species Saccharopolyspora sp. NPDC000359. The sequence continues at coordinate 27,102 of NZ_JBEPDU010000042.1, forward strand.
CGCGGCGGCCTCGGAGGTGCTGCAGGGCCTGCTGCCGATCGGCCGCAGCTGCGACGTGGTCGACGGGCTGGTGGACGTCGCGGGCGCGGCGGTCGGCTGGGCGGCCGCGGCCCTGCTGCGCAAGGTCAGCGGCGCTTCTTCCCGGTGACCCCGATGTGGTCGGCGCACCACTGGTTGAGCTCCCGCACCTGCGCCCAGGCCCGCCGGACCCGGTCCAGGCAGTCGCGTTCGTGCAGCGTGTCATCAGGTTCCCAGCGCTGGAACGCGTAGAGCGTGCGGTGCCGCAGCAGGTCCAACCGCGGGTGGTCGGCGGCGAAGCCGCGCGGACGGCTCCTGAGCTGGTCCCCGGCGACCTCCCAGCCTGACGCCACCAGGGCGTCCAGCAGCCGCCGCAGCTGCTCGCCGTGGATCTCGGCGTCCACGGCGGTGCGGAACCGGGCGAGCTGGTCGGATTCGGTGTGGAAGCACCCGCCGGCGACCATCAGCCCCGCCGCGCTGATCTCGACGTAGTAGGCGCCACCGCCGCGCCCCTGCTCGATCACGGCCCCGCAGTGCGTCTTGTACGGCGACTTGTCCCGGCTGAACCGCACGTCCCGGTGCGGCCGGAAGACCTTCCCCGTCCCGAAACCGGGCGCGAACTCGGGTTCCAGCTCGGCGATCAGCGCCTCCACCGGCGCCCGCACGTGCTCCCGGTAGAACGCCAGGTTGTCCTGCCAGAACGCCTTCGAGTTGTCCGCCTCCAGCCCGTCGAAGAACTCGACAGCCCCATCCCCGAAACCCTCGAACCGCACGGCACGAGCCTATCCCCCGCTCGCGCAGCGCCAGCCCACGGCATGATCACCCTAGGTGTGATCGCAATTACGCAACGTTCGTATGATGCGCGGCGATCTAGCTAGAGCTCACCCAAGACCAACAATCCAGTGACGACCAGGCAGGGGGACCTCCATGAGCCAGCCGTACGCACCGCAGCAGTACGCACCGCCGCCGCCGAAGGCCAAGTTCGGCGGCCTCGCGATCGCTGCGCTGGTGCTCGGGATCGTGGGAGTCGTCGGCTCGATCATCCCGATCCTGAACAACCTCACCGCGCTGGCCGCCCTCGTCGGGTTGGTGCTCGGCATCATCGCCCTCTTCGGGGACAAGAAGGTGATGGCGGGGATCGGGACCGGTTTGTGCGTGCTGGCCATCGTGGCCACGGTGGTGATCCAGGGGATGTTCGTCCGCGAGCTCGACAAGGCGCTCGGCACCAGCGTCGGGCAGGACGGCACGGTCGAGTCGACCGGCGAGCCGACCCGGCTGGAGTTCGGGCAGGCGCACAAGTGGTCCACCGGCGAGGTCATCTCGATCGCGCAACCCCAGCCCTACACGGAGTCGAACCAGTTCCTGCAGCCACCGGCCGGCAAGCGCTACGTCCAGCTCGAGGTGACGGTCCGCAACGAGAGCGACCGCGAGTACAACGTCATCACGTCGACCATCACCGCGCAGCACGGCGGCCGGGTCGCCCAGCAGCACTACATGGCGGGCGACCCGCTGCCGAACGCGCAGGTCCCGCCAGGCGGCGAGGTCACCTACACCGCAGTGTTCGAGATCGGCGCCGAACCTGGCGAGCTGCAGATCTCGGTGCAGCCCAGCCCGTTCGCCCAGGACACCGCGTTCTTCGTCGGCCAGGTCTGACACCGCGGTGCGGCGCGGTTCCCATTGGGTGGGGACGTCCAGCTCCAACGGGAACCGCGGTCCGGGTGTCCTCTCCCCGCTCGGCCGTGGGCACCTTCTCAACACTTCGACCGGACCAGGCGTTGAGGACCGTGCTCGCGGGGTTGCGTGCCCGGTAGCACCTTCACACGTCCGAGGGATAAGCCACTCAACCGGGTGACACGCCATGCGCGGGCGCAAGATCGCAGGTCAGCGGGCATTTCGGCGGTTAAGCTCGGGGCGTGGTCTCTACTGCGCGAGCCCGTGTGCGGGAGCCAGCGGGCAACCTCCCGGCCGACGTCACGAGCTTCGTCGGCCGGCGTCGTGAGATCACCCTCACCAAGCGGCTGCTGGCCGAATCCCGGGTCGTCACCCTCACCGGCCCCGGCGGCGTCGGCAAGACCCGGCTCGCCATCCGGGTCGCGGGCAACATGCGCCGCTCGTTCCGGGACAAGGCGTGGTGCGTCGAGCTGGAGGACGTGCGGGAGGGCTCGCTGGTCGTCGACGCGGTCATCGAGCAGCTGGGCATCGGCGGCCCGACCACGGGCGAGGACCTGGACACCGTCGTCGAGCAGCTCAAGAACCGCGAGCTGCTGCTCGTGCTGGACAACTGCGAGCACGTGGTCGAGGACGTCGCGCTGCTGGTCGACGCGGTGGTGCGGTGGTGCCCGGGCGTGCGGGTGCTGGCCACCAGCCGGCAGTCCCTCGGCGTCGCCGGGGAGGCCACCATGGTGGTCCCGCCGCTGCAGGTGCCCAACGTCGAGCACCTGCCGCCGCCGGAGGCCTACGAGCAGTTCGCCTCGGTCCGCCTGTTCATCGACCGGGCCCGGGCCGCCGTGCCCGAGTTCGAGGTGACCAGCGACAACGCCGCCGCGCTGATGCGGCTGTGCTCCCACCTCGACGGCAACCCGCTGGCGATCGAACTGGCCGCGGTGCGGTTGCGCTCGCTGTCCCTGCAGCAGCTGGAGGAACGCCTCGCCGAGCGGTACGACCTGCTCACCGAGGGCCGCCGCGGCGCCCCGGCGCGGCAGCAGACGCTGCGCGCGCTGATCGACTGGAGCTACGAACTGGCCTCCGACCAGGACCGGTTGGCGTGGGCGCGGATGTCGGTGTTCTCCGGCACCTTCGACCTGGCCGCCGCCGAGCACGTGGTCGGCAACGGCCTGTCCGACACCGACGTGCTGAGCGCGGTCCACTCGCTGGTGGACAAGTCCGTGCTGCTGCGCGAGGAGGACGGCGGCGAGGCGCGCTTTCGGCTGCCGCGCGCGCTGCGCGAGTACGGGCAGGACAAGCTCGAGGAGTTCGGCGAGCTGGCAGCCGTCCGGCAGCGGCACCTGGCGTGGTTCAGCGACCTCGCCGGGCGCTTCGCCGCCGACTGGATCGGCCCCGACCAGATCGCCTGGGTGCAGCGGCTGCGCAACGAGCAGAGCAACCTGCGGACCGCGCTGCGGACCGCAGCGTCGAGCCCGGACACCGCGGGCGTGGCGTTGGGCATGGCCACCGACCTGTGGCAGTACTGGGTCATCCGCGGGCTCAACGCCGAAGCCCGCCACTGGCTGGACCAGGTGCTCTCCTGCGCTCCGCGCGAGGTGCCCGAGCGGGTGCGCGCGTTGCGGGTCAGCGCCTGGTTCGCGTTGCTGCACGGCGACCTGGACACCGTGCGGTCAACGCTGGAGCAGGCGACGGTGCTGGCCACGCAGCGCGGCGAGGAGTCCGAGAAGCCGTACCTGGCGCTGGTGCGCGGCCTCACGGCGTTCGCGGGCAACGACACCTCCCGGGCGGTCTCGCTGGTCGAGGACGCGCTGGGGCAGTTCCGCAAGCGCGAGTCGCTGCCCGGCGAGCTGTTCGGGCTCTTCGGGCTCGGCATGGTCAAGGGGCTCAACGGCGAGCACGAGGCCGGTCTGCAGCTGCTCGCCGAGTGCGTCCGGCTGTCCACCGAGCACGGCGAGCTGTACTGGCGCTCCTACGCGCTGTGGGCATCTGCGCAGGTCGAGGCCCTGCGCGGGGAGCTCGAGCGGGGCGAGGCCGCGGCCAAGAAGGCGATCCGGCTGCAACGGCAGCTGGACAACCGGCTGGGCATCGCGTTCAGCATCGACACCCTCGCCTGGATCGCCCAGCAGCAGGGCAAGTACGACCGCGCCGCCCGGTTGTTCGGCGCGGCTTCCTCGGTCTGGGACGTCGTGAGCGCCACACCCGGCTTCTGGGCCCGGTTCGCCACCGACCACGAGGAGCACCAAGCGCAGACCCGCACCGCGCTGGGCGAGGAGGCCTTCCAGGACGCCTTCGACCGGGGCCGCGAGCTGTCCGTGCAACACATCATCGACTTCGCGCTGGAGGCCAAGCGGCACGCGCGGGTGCGCACCGAGGAGAACGTGCACCCGATGCCGCTGACCCGGCGCGAGCGGCAGATCGCGGACCTCGTGGCGCAGGGCAACACGAACAAGGAGATCGCCGAGAACCTGGTGATCGCCCAGCGCACCGTGGAAGGCCACGTGCAGAACATCCTGACCAAGCTGGACTTCTCCTCGCGCGCGCAGATCGCCGGGTGGGTGGCCGCGCAGCGCACCGCGAGCGAAGCGGGCGAAACCGCCCCGCGCTGAGGCTCCCCGGTCCCCCTTGCTGGCTTGATCGGCCGGGCACTAGGGTCGCCGCCGGACGTCCTCGCTGATCTGGGTGCTCGACGTCGACCAACGGCGATCAACCTCGGGTAATCTTCACGTTGAGTAGCCAATATCCCGCTTTGAGTCCTCCATTCGGACGAATCTAGGTATCCAAGTACGTGCAATCCTCGGTGCGCGTGCACTCTCCGTGCTGGAGTCTGGGGCCTCGTGACCCCCGAACCGATTTCCCCCGACAACCGAACCCCCGACGACCGAGAACCCCGGCCGACCGGTTGGCACCGTTGGGAGAGGGCGGTGCCGAACACGGCGAGCTGGCTGCGCGCGGCGTTCCTCGGCGAGACCCCCGGCCGCCAGCACCGCGTCCCCCCGAAGACGCGGGCGCTGCAGCTCGGCACCGCGGCAGCCGCCTTCGGCGTGCTGGGCGTGGTCGCTGGCTTCAGCGGCCCCCAGGCCCAGCAGCCCGCGGTGCGGACCGCGGCCGTGGTCACCCCCATCGACCAGGCCGTCCCGCTCCAGCCGGAGCCCGCCGCCGCCCCCGAACCGGCCCCGGCCGCGCCGCCCGCCCCCGAGGCCGCGCCCGCGCCGGAAGCCGCTCCCGTCCCGGAGCAGTCGCCGGTCGAGCAGAAGCCCGCCGACCAGGTCGGCGCCTGGATCAACGAGGCGATCAGCGTCCTGGAGAAGAACGGGGTCTCCCGCGACCAGGTCGACGCCGAGGCGATCCGGGTGATCATCATGCACGAGTCCAACGGCGACCCGACCGCCACCAACAGCTGGGACTCCAACGCCGCGGCCGGGACCCCGTCGATCGGCCTGATGCAGACCATCGAGCCGACCTTCGAGTCCTTCGCGCTGCCCGGGCACGAGGACATCTACGACCCGGTGGACAACATCATCGCGGCCACCCGCTACGCGATCTCGCGCTACGGCTCGGTCGGCGACGTCCCCGGCGTCTCCGGCGTCCGCTCCGGCGGCAGCTACCTCGGCTACTGACCCAACCCCGCAGACCTCAGGGAACACCCGATCCCCGAGACCCCCCGACGCCCACCGGCGTGCCGACCCCCGACGGCACGCCGGTGGCGCCCCGCCTGTCCCGGCACCCTGAGCCTCCCCCCGTCCGGCCCAGGGACCACCAGGCCGCAGTTTCAATTGAAACTGCGAACCGCAGGCACGGGGAGTCGCAGTTTCAATTGAAACTGCGGTCTCCCGGGGTGGCGGTGATGCCAGCCGCGGCTCGCGGGGCCGGGGTGCTCGTGAGACCGGCGAGGGTTCCCTCCAGGGCTTCGGCGACCAGCTCGCGCATGGCCTCCTCGGCCCTCGCCCGGTCGCCGCTGCGGATGCACTCGGCGATCTCGCAGTGCAGGCGGACGGCGACCGGGCGCGGGTGCTCCGGCATCAGGCCGTGCCCGGTCCGCCAGCGCAGCAGCTCCTCGACGACCTCGTGCAGCTGGGCGAACATCTCGTTGCCCGACGCCCGCAGCACCAGCCGATGGAACTCCACGTCGGCCGCCATGAAGGTGTCCAGGTCACCGGCGCGCGCAGTGGCGACCATCCGCTCGGAGAGCGCGACCAGCCGGGCCGCGTCCTCGTCGGCGGCGCGCAGGGCGGCGGCGGCCGCGGCGATCGGTTCGACGGCCGTGCGCAGCTCCGCCAGGGTCTTCAGCTGCGCGGTGCGGTCGGCCGCCAGCAGCCACCGGATGAGCTGCGGGTCGAAGGCGTTCCAGTCCTCGCGGGGGCGGACCACGATGCCGACCCGCTGGCGGCCGACGACCAGCCGGATCGAGGCCAGGCTGCGCACGACCTCGCGGGCCACGCTGCGGGAGATGCCGAACCGCTGTTCCATCTCGTCGGTGCGCAGCACGCTCCCGGGCGGGTGGACACCAGCTGCGATCTCGCGCCCCAGCACGTCCAGGACCTTGCCGTGCAGCCCGCCGCCCATGTCGCCCCTCTCGCCGTTGAACGCCCCCAAACATAGGCCGCCGACCACGGGTGACCGGGACAACAAGCATACTTAATCGGTCCACATGGCAATAAAGTCATACTTATTGCTTAGGCTGTGCCGCGCACCAGCTGCTCAACGAGGAGCCCTCAATGCCAACCAGCCTTTCCGGCAGCCTCGCCGCCGCCCTCGCCCAGGCCCCGCAAGCCGGCGCGTGGACCGCGCACGACACCCGCCTGCTCATCGCGGCCCTGGCCGGTATCGCCGTCATCGTCGTGCTGATCAGCTGGGCGAAGCTGCACCCGTTCCTGTCGCTGGCCCTGGGCGCGACCACGCTCGGCGTGGTGGCCGGGATGCCGTTCGGCGACCTGGTCTCGACCTTCACCGAAGGCCTCGGCGGAACCGTCGGCGACGTCGGCCTGCTGGTCGCGCTGGGCGCGATGCTCGGCAAGCTGCTCACCGACACCGGCGGCGCCGAGCAGGTCGTGGAGACGGTCCTGCGCCGCACCACCAGCCGCACCCTGCCGTGGGCGATGGTGTTCATCGCCGCGCTGCTGGGGCTGCCGATGTTCTTCGAGGTCGGCGTCGTGCTGCTGGTCCCGGTGGTGGTCATGGTCGCCAGCCGCTCCGACCAGCCGATGCTGCGCATCGGCATCCCGGCGCTGGCCGGGCTGTCGATCCTGCACGGCCTCGTGCCGCCGCACCCGGGCCCGCTCGCCGCGGTGGATGCGCTGAACGTCGACCTCGGCGTCACCCTGGCACTGGGCGTGGTGGTGTCCATCCCGACCGCGATCGTCGCCGGTCCGGTGTTCGGATCCTTCATCGCCAAGCGCGTGCAGCTGCCCCCGGCCACCCACGTGCTCGGCAAGTCGGCCGAGACCACCCCGGAGAAGCGGCCGAGCTTCTTCGCCGCGGTCGCCATGCTGCTGCTGCCCGTCGTGCTGATGCTCGGCAAGTCCGTGGCCGACCTGGCGCTGACCGAGGGCAGCCTCGGCTACCAGGTGCTGGACACCGTCGGCACGCCGGTCGTGGCCATGATGCTGACCGTGCTGATCGCCATCGTGGTGCTCGGCACCGGTGCCCGGTTCAGCCGCAACCGGCTGTCCGAGGTGGTCGGCGGCTCGCTGCCCGCGATCGCCGGGATCATCCTGATCGTCGGCGCTGGCGGTGGCTTCAAGCAGACCCTGGTCGACTCCGGGGTGAACAACATGATCACCGACCTGGCCAGCGGAGCGCACCTCTCGCCGCTGGTGCTGGGCTGGCTGATCGCGGTCGGCATCCGGGTCGCCACCGGTTCGGCCACGGTGGCCACCATCTCGGCGGCCGGGATGGTCGCGCCGATGGTGGCGGGCCTGCCGCCGACGCAGGGCGCGCTGGTCGCGCTGGCCATCGGTTCCGGCTCGCTGTTCCTCTCGCACGTCAACGACGCGGGGTTCTGGCTGGTCAAGGAGTACTTCGGGATGACCGTCGGGCAGACCCTGAAGACCTGGTCGGCAATGGAGACGCTGCTGTCGGTGGTCTCGTTCGGCGTGATCCTGGGGCTGTCCGCGCTGCTCTGAGGTCGTGAGCGGCGATGGTGGCAAGAGCAACCACCGCCGCTCACGAGTCGGGGACGGGCACTGCGCGCGGTATATTGGTGGGTCGGGCCCCGGAGTCGGGCTTCCCCCATCCCCAGGCACGAGGTGGCGCAATTGTCCAACGCCCGATCCGATCGGGATGCCGTCCGCGCGCAGGAGATCGCAGCCGAGCAGCAGTACCTCACCGTGCTGTACGACAAGCTCGACGCCCTGCGGCAGGAGACCACCCAGCGGTTGAAGGACACGCTTCGCGACAGCGGTGGTCCGCCGCAGGCGCGCACCGAGCGCGACATCTCCACCAGGATGTACACCGACAAGCTCACCCAGCTCAGCGCGGTGGAACACGGGATGTGCTTCGGGCGGCTGGACCTGGACAGCGGTGAGACCTTCCACGTCGGTCGGCTCGGCCTGTTCGACGAGGACAACGAGTACGAGCCGCTGCTGCTGGACTGGCGCGCCCCGGCGGCCAGGCCGTTCTACCTGGCCACCGCCGCCGCGCGCGACGGGGTGCGCCGTCGGCGGCACCTGCGCACCAGCTGGCGCAAGGTCCTGGACTACGAGGACGAGGTGCTCGACCTCGACGCCGCCGAGCAGGGCAGCGACCTCGGGCTGGCCGGGGAGGCGACGCTGCTGGCGCGGCTGGACGCCCGCCGGACCGGGCAGATGCAGGACATCGTCGCCACCATCCAGGGCGAGCAGGACCGCATCATCCGCGCCGGGATGAACGGCGTGCTGGTGGTGCAGGGCGGCCCGGGTACCGGCAAGACCGCCGTGGCGCTGCACCGCGCGGCCTACCTGCTCTACACGTTCCGCGAGCAGCTGTCCAAGCGCGGGGTGCTGGTCGTCGGCCCGAACGAGACGTTCCTGCGCTACATCGGCCAGGTGCTGCCCTCCCTCGGCGAGACCGGCGTGCTGCTGTCCACTGTGGGCGGCCTGTACCCGGGGATCACCGCGACCGGTGGGGAATCCGCGCGGGCGGCGGAGATCAAGGGGCGCGAGAGCATGGTGGAGGTGCTCACCGCGGCGGTCCGCGACCGCCAGCAGGTGCCCGCCGACCACGTCGAGGTCACCTTCGACCGCGAGCCGCTGCGCATCGACCGCAAGACCGCAACCCAGGCCCGCACCCGCGCGCGCCGCTCCCGCAAGCCGCACAACCTGGCTCGCCGGGTCTTCCGCAACGAGATGTTCTCCGCGCTGACCCTGCAGGTCGCCGACCGGCTCGGCCGCGACCTACTCGACCGGCGGGACCTGGACGAGATCAACGTGGAGCTGCGCGGCGACCCGGAGGTGGACCGGGCGCTCGACGAGCTCTGGCCGGAGATCACCCCGCAGCAGCTGCTCGACGAGCTGCTCAGCTCACCGGACCGGCTGGCTTCGGCGACCCGCAAGCACCTCGACGACGACGAGCGCGACGAGCTGCTGCGAGCCGAGGGCGCGCCGTGGACCCCGGCGGACGTGCCGCTGCTGGACGAGCTCGCCGAGCTGCTCGGCGAGGACGATGCGCAGGCCCGCGCGGAGCGCGAGCGCCAGGAGCGCGAAGAACTCGCCTACGCCCAAGGCGTCCTGCACATCATGGAGCAGGACGAGGAGATCGCCGACGAGGAGCGGCTGCGGGTCTCCGACGTGCTCGACGCGGAGCTGCTGGCGGAGCGCTTCCGCTCTCGCAGCGACCTGACCGCCGCCGAACGCGCCGCCGAGGACCGCACCTGGACCTTCGGGCACGTGATCGTGGACGAGGCCCAGGAGTTGTCGCCGATGGCGTGGCGGGTGCTGATGCGCCGCTGCCCGAGCCGGTCGATGACGCTGGTCGGCGACGTCGCCCAGACCGGCGCGCTGGCCGGGGCGAACACCTGGCACGACGTCCTGCACCCCTACGTCCAGGACCGCTGGAAGATGGTCGAGCTGACCGTCAACTACCGCACCCCGGCGGAGATCATGGCGGTGGCCGCCGAGGTGCTGTCCGAAATGGACACCGACCTGGACGCGCCGACCTCGGTGCGCACCAGCGGCCACCAGCCCTGGGCCCGCCGCGTCGACGACCTGGCGAGCGCCTTGCCGGACGCGGTCACCGCGGAACTGCGGGAGATCGACGAGGGCCGCCTCGCGGTCCTGATGCCGCCGCAGGTGCTGGCCGAGCTCGGCCCGCAGCTGGCGGAGTCGCTACCGGAGGCCGCCACCGGCACCCGCCCCGACGACCTGGACTCCCCAGCGGTCCTGCTGACCGTGGAGCAGGCCAAGGGCCTGGAGTTCGACTCGGTCCTCCTGGTGGAACCGGCGGCGGTCGCCGAGCAGTCCGAACGAGGCCTCAACGACCTCTACGTGGCCCTCACCCGAGCAACCCAACGCCTCGGCGTCCTCCACACCGAAGCCCTCCCCGAGGTCCTGCGCGGCATCGGAACGCCGTGAGCACTTCGTGGAGCCGCAGCGAGGGGGTTGGCCAGACCCGGCCGGAGCAGACCGGCCCACCGCTGCACGGGAACTGGTGACTCGCGGGGCTACAGCTTCGCGGCGATCTCCACCGCCGCGGCCTTGACGCCGTCGCGGGCCTCGTCCGCAGGCATCCGCACCTCGTCCTGCCAGAACCAGTAGGTCTTGTCCGACCCGCTGTACTCGACCTCGACCACCTGGGTGCCCTTGCGGAACACGAGCGTCGCGACGCGGCGGTCACCCGAGTTCCACTCGTACAGGTAAGCCTGGTCCCACGGCCCGGCGAGCTCGGTCAGGCCCTCGTCCGGGTCCGGGGGTCGAACCTCGGCGCCGGTGGACGACGCAACGCTGGAGAGATCAACGTTGTTGAGAGCCAGGGTGTGCGCACCGCGCGCCCAGCCGAGGTAGCGCTCGGCCTGGAGCACCGGGTCGAGTCCGGCCGACATCTCCCGAGCGAGATACCCCTCGACGGTGTCGAACTCGTCGAGCTGCGCGGCGAGTTCGACCTCGAGGTGGTCCTCGAGCTCGGCGTCGAGGTACTCGTTGGCCTCGAGACCCCGGCTGAAGTCCAGGTAGTCGACGACCAGTTCACGCTCGTCGCTCCCGTCCAGCCCCCATTCCGGGCCGAATTCGCAGCGCCTGTTGCCCGACCCCGGTTCCCCACCGCACCCCTTCTCCGACGACGTGTGCAGCTTGATCAGGGTCTCTTGGCCAGGCGCGGGGATGTTCGGTGAGATCGGCTCCCGCCGCGGTTCCCCGCCGGTCGGAATGCCGACGGGCTCGGTGACCTGCTGGTGCATGAACCAGAAGTACCCGCCGCCCGCCAGGACGAGCGACACCACCGCGATGATCGAGTACCGGTGGAACCGCCGCTTCGATGAACGCATGTGCGGAGGTTATCCGCGCGATCCGCCCGGCACCGCGGTTTCGACCAAGCTGTCGCGCAGGCCTCCAGCGCGACTGGTGACGCCCCGTCCGCCCTGGCTGACCAGCCGATATCACCAGCGCGGTCCGCAGGACCCCGGGCAGTGGGGAGGAGGTCAGGCGAGGTGCTCCTGCTCCGGGGCGGGAGCGCCCACTGCGGTACCGGCACGAGCGGGCACCCGCGAAAAGGGCGCCTCCTACCAGGGATCTGGCGGGAGGCGCCCTTCGGGTCAGCAGGTCAGACCGCCAGGGGCAGAGCCGTGGGGTGGACCGGGGACGGCAGTTCGGAGGCGCCGGTGAGGTGGGCGTCCACCGCGTTGGCCACCGAGCGGCCTTCGGCGATCGCCCACACCACCAGGGAGGCGCCTCGGTGGGCGTCGCCGCAGACGAAGACGCCCGGGGCGGTCGTCTCCCAGTTGGAGCCGCAGCCGATCGTGCCCCGCTTGGTCAGGTCGATGCCCAGGCCGTCCAGCAGCGGCATGTGCTCGACGCCCTCGAAACCGATCGCCAGCAGCGCCAGGTCGCAGGGCAGCTCCTCGACTTCGTCGGACACCGGCACCACCTGGCGGCGGCCGTTCTCGTCGCGCTGCACCTTCACGTGGCGCAGGCGGACCACGCGCACGTTGCCCTCGTCGTCGCCGACGAACGACTCGATCGCCACCGCGAACCTGCGCTCCCCCGCCTCCTCGTGCGCCGGGTAGGTGCGCAGGATGTACGGCCAGGTCGGCCACGGCGAGCGGTCGTCGTCACGGGAGGTCGGCGGCTGCGGGTAGTTGTCCAGCTGGGTCACCGACAGCGCGCCCTGGCGGGTCGCGGTGCCGTAGCAGTCCGCGCCGGTGTCACCGCCGCCCAGGATGATGACGTGCTTGCCCCGCGCCGTGATCGACGCCGGGCCGTCACCCTCGCACTCCTTGTTCGCCGGGACCAGGTGCTCCATCGCCAGGTGCACGCCGTTGAGCTCGCGGCCCGGGACCGTGGTGTCGTCGCGGCCGCGCAGCGCGCCCACCGCCAGCACCACCGCGTCGTGGCCGGCCCGCAGGTCCTCGACCGACAGGTCCACGCCGACCTCGCAGCCGGTGATGAACCTCGTGCCCTCGTCGCGCATCTGCGCCAACCGCCGGTCCAGGACGGACTTCTCCATCTTGAACTCGGGGATGCCGTAGCGCAGCAGGCCACCGATGCGGTCGTCGCGCTCGTAGACGGTCACCTCGTGCCCGGCGCGGGTCAGCTGCTGGGCCGCGGCCAGCCCCGCCGGACCGGACCCGACCACGGCCACCCGCTTGCCGGTGTGCTCCTCGGCCACCTGCGCGGTGACGTACTCGTTCTCCCAGCTGACCTCGGCGATGGTCTCCTCGACCCGCTTGATGGTCACCGCGCCGCCCGCGTCCGGGGAGATCGCCAGCACGCAGGCCGCCTCGCACGGGGCGGGGCACAACTTGCCGGTGAACTCCGGGAAGTTGTTGGTGGCGTGCAGCCGGTCGCTGGCCGCCTCCCAGCGGCCGCGGCGCACCATGTCGTTCCACTCCGGGATCAGGTTGCCCAGCGGGCAACCAGCCGAACCGGAGTGGCAGAACGGGATGCCGCAGTCCATGCAGCGCGCGGCCTGCGTCGCGACCTGCTCGTTGCGGTCCTCCGCGGACAGCGCCGCGTAGACCTCCCGCCAGTCGCCCAGCCGGTCGTCGGTGGGGCGCTTGGGGGCCTCGGCCCGGGTGTGCTTCAGGAATCCCCTCGGGTCAGCCACGGGAAGCCTCCATGATCGCCTCGTCGATGTCCCGGCCCTCGATCCTGGCCATCCGCATGGCCTCCAGGACCCGCTGGTAGTCGCGCGGCATCACCTTGCGGAACGCCGCCGAGCGCCGCGGCCAGTCGCCCAGCAGCGAGGCCGCCACCGCCGAACCGGTCAGCTCGTGGTGCCGCTGCACGACCTCCTGCAGCCACTTCAGCTCCTTGGCGCTGGGCCGCTGCAGGTCCACCATCGCGGTGTTCACCCGCACCGGGTCCAGGTCCAGCACGTAGGCGATGCCGCCCGACATGCCCGCGCCGACGTTGCGGCCAGTGCCACCCAGCACCACCGCGCGACCGCCGGTCATGTACTCGAAGGCGTGGTCACCGGCGCCCTCCGCGACCAGCAGCGCACCGGAGTTGCGGACGCCGAAGCGCTCGCCGACCTTGCCGCGCAGGAAGACCTCCCCGCTGGTCGCGCCGTAGCCGATCACGTTGCCCGCGATCACCTGGTCCTCGGCGGCGAACGCCGAATCCGGGTGCGGGCGCACCACGATCCGCCCGCCGGACAGGCCCTTGCCGACGTAGTCGTTGGCGTCGCCGACCATGTCCAGCGTGACGCCCGGCGGCAGGAACGCGCCCAGCGACTGCCCGGCCGAACCCTCCAACTGCACGTGGATGGTGTCGGCGGGCAGCCCGGCACCGCCGTAGCGGCGGCTGACCTCGGCACCCAGCAGCGTGCCGACGGTGCGGTTGACGTTGCGCACCGGCAGCTGCAGCTTCACCGGGCGGGCGTCCTCCAGCGCCGCCTCGGCGAGCTGGATCAGCGTGCGGTCCAGCGCCCGGTCCAGGCCGTGGTCCTGCTCGCGGACCCGGCGCCGCACCGGCGAGTACGGGGTCCGCGGTTCGGCGAACACCGGGGCCAGGTCCAGGCCGCGGGCCTTCCAGTTCCGCACCGCCTCGTCCACGCCGAGCGAGGAGACCTGGCCGATCGCCTCGTCCAGGGTGCGGAAGCCCAGCTGCGCCAGGTACTCGCGCACCTCCTGGGCGATGAACTCGAAGAAGTTCACCACGTGGTCGACCTGGCCGGTGTAGCGCTTGCGCAGCTCCGGGTTCTGGGTGGCCACGCCCACCGGGCAGGTGTCGAGGTGGCAGACGCGCATCATCACGCAGCCCTCGACCACCAGCGGCGCGGTGGCGAAGCCGTACTCCTCGGCACCCAGCAGCGCGGCCACCACGACGTCGCGACCGGTCTTGAAGCCGCCGTCGACCTGCACCGTGATGCGGTCCCGCAGGCCGTTGAGCAGCAGGGTCTGCTGGGTCTCGGCCAGCCCGACCTCCCACGGCGTGCCCGCGTGCTTCAGCGAGGTCAGCGGCGCCGCACCGGTGCCACCGTCGTGACCGGAGATCAGCACCACGTCCGCGTGCGCCTTGGACACGCCCGCCGCGACCGTGCCGACGCCGATCTCGGAGACCAGCTTGACGTGCACGCGGGCGTGCTCGTTGGCGTTCTTCAGGTCGTGGATCAGCTGCGCCAGGTCCTCGATCGAGTAGATGTCGTGGTGCGGCGGCGGCGAGATCAGCCCCACCCCCGGCGTCGAGTGCCGGGTCTTGGCCACCCACGGGTACACCTTGTGGCCGGGTAGCTGGCCGCCCTCACCGGGCTTGGCGCCCTGCGCCATCTTGATCTGGATGTCCGAGGCGTTGACCAGGTACTCGCTGGTCACGCCGAACCGGCCGGAGGCGACCTGCTTGACCGCCGAGCGCCGCTCCGGGTCGTAGAGCCGGTCGACGTCCTCGCCGCCCTCACCGGAGTTGGACTTGCCGCCGATGCGGTTCATCGCGATCGCCAGCGTCTCGTGCGCCTCGGCCGAGATCGCGCCGTAGCTCATCGCGCCGGTGGAGAACCGCTTCATGATCTCCGAGATCGGCTCGACCTCGTCGATGTCGATCGGTTCCCGGCCGCTCTCCAGCCTGAACAGCCCGCGCAGCGTGCCGCCCTCGGCCGCCAACCGGTCGCACTCCGCGGTGTACTCGCGGAACACGTCGTACTTGCCGGTCTTGGTGGAGTGCTGGAGCAGGAACACCGTCTCCGGGGTGAACAGGTGCAGCTCGCCCTCGCGGCGGTAGGCGTAGTCGCCACCGACCTCCAGCTTGCGGTGCACCCGCTCGGTCGGGTTGTCCGGGTAGGCGCGGCGGTGCCGCTGCGCGACCTCCTCGGCCAGCTCGTCCAGCCCGACGCCGTCCAGCTTGGAGGTGGTGCCCTCGAAGTACTCGCCGACCAGGTCGCCGGACAGGCCCACGGCCTCGAAGACCTGCGCGGCGGTGTAGGCGCCGACGGTGGAGATGCCCATCTTGGACATCACTTTCAGCACGCCCTTGACCAGTGCCTGCACGTAGTTGCGGATCGCCACCTTCGGCCGGAAGCCGGTGATCTGCCCGGTGGCGATCATGTCCTCGATGGTCTCGAACGCCAGGTACGGGTTGACCGCCGCGGCGCCGTAGCCGAGAAGCGTGGCGATGTGGTGCACCTCGCGGGCGTCGCCGCTCTCCACCACCAGCGCCACCCGCAGCCGCTCCTTGGTCCGCACCAGGTGCTGGTGCACCGCGGAGACCAGCAGCAACGACGGGATCGGCGCCATCCGGTGGTCGGAGTCGCGGTCGGAGAGCACCAGCACGCGCGCACCGGCGGCGATCGCCTCGGAGGCCTCCTCGCGGATCCGCTCGATGGCGTCGGCCAGCGCCGCGCCCCCGCCGCCCACCTCGTAGAGGCCGGACAGCACCGCGGAGGAGAAGCCGGGCAGGTCGCCGTCGTCGTTGACGTGGATGAGCTTGGCCAGCTCGTCGTTGTCGATGACCGGGTTGGGCAGCACGATGTGCCGGCAGGACGCCGCCGACGGCGTCAACAGGTTCTGCTCCGGGCCCATCACGCGCGCCACCGAGGTGACGATCTCCTCGCGGATGGCGTCCAGCGGCGGGTTCGTGACCTGCGCGAACTGCTGCACGAAGTAGTCGTAGAGCATCCGCGAGCGCTGCGAGAGCACGGCGGGCGGGGTGTCCGCGCCCATCGAGCCCAGCGGCTCACCACCGCTGGTGGCCATCGGCGCCAGCAGCAGGTTCAGCTCCTCCTCGGTGTAGCCGAAGGCCAGCTGGCGGCGCACCACGGACTCGTGGGTGTGCACCACGTGCTCGCGGTCGGGCAGCTCGTCGAGGTTGAGCAGCCCGGCGTGCAACCACTCCTCGTAGGCGTGCTCGCTGGCCAGCTCGGACTTGATCTCCTCGTCGTCGACGATGCGGCCCTGCGCGGTGTCGATCAGGAACATCCGGCCCGGCTGCAGCCGGCCCTTGGCCACCACCTCGGACGGGTCGACGTTGAGCACGCCGGTCTCGCTGGCCAGCACCACCCGGTCGTCGGCGGTGCGCCACCAGCGCGCCGGGCGCAGGCCGTTGCGGTCCAGCACCGCGCCGACCAGCGAACCGTCGGTGAAGGTGACGCAGGCCGGGCCGTCCCACGGCTCCATCAGGCTGGCGTGGAACTGGTAGAACGCCTTGCGCTTGGGGTCCATCTCGGCGTGGTTCTCCCACGCCTCCGGCACCATCATCAGCACCGCGTGCGGCAGGCTGCGACCGCCCAGGTGCAGCAGCTCCAGCACCTCGTCGAAGGACGCGGAGTCCGAGCCGTCCTCGGCGCAGATCGGGTACAGCCGGGACAGCTCGCCGGGGATCAGGTCGGAGGCCAGCAGCGCCTCGCGGGCCCGCATCCGGTTGCGGTTGCCGCGGATGGTGTTGATCTCGCCGTTGTGCGCCACGTAGCGGAACGGGTGGGCCAGCGGCCACGACGGGAACGTGTTGGTGGAGAACCGGCTGTGCACCAGCCCGATCGCGCTGACCAGCCGCTCGTCGGTGAGGTCCGGGAAGAACGCGGGCAGCTGCTCGGTGGTCAGCATGCCCTTGTAGACCATGGTGCGGCTGGACAGCGACGGGAAGTAGAGGTCCAGGCCCTCCTTCGCCGCGGCCCGCTCAGCGCGCTTGCGCAGGCAGAAGGCCAGGCGGTCCAGCTCGACGCCCGCCTCGTCGCCCAGCCCGGCGACCAGCAGGGTCGCGAAGTGCGGCATGCACTTCAGCGCCGTGGTGCCCACACCCGCCTCCTCGGGGGTGATCGGCACGTCGCGCCAGCCCAGCACGCGCAGCCGCTCCTCGGCCGCGACCTGCTCGACCAGCTCGACCGCGCGGCGGCGCTGCTCAGGGTCGGCGGGCAGGAACGCCATGCCCGCGGCGTAGCGGTGCTGCCCGGCCGCGTCGGCCTGCGGCAGCTCGACCCCGGCTTCGGCGCGCAGCAGCTCGTCCGGGAGCTGGACCAGGATGCCCGCACCGTCACCGCTGGTCGGCTCGGCGCCAGCGGCTCCTCGGTGCTCCAGGTTCGCCAGCGCGGTCAGCGCATCGGCGACGATTCCGTGGGAGCGGCGTCCGCGGATGTCGGCGACCATGGCGACACCGCAGGAATCCTGCTCCGCAGCCGGGTCGTACAGGCCCTGGGCTGCTGGGACGGCGGAGAAGACCACTGCGCAGACCTCCCTCGTCATTTCTCGTGCTGGAAGCAGACGGCCGGAGCGGTCCGACTTCACCTCTGGGCACGGGACGACGCTGGCCCGCAGATTTCTCCCGGTGTCGCGACAGAAGTTTTCGGGCCCTGGAAAGCCCGCTCGCGACCGGAGCGTTCAGGGAACTTTAACAGCCACGATACCCGGAAGCAGCACTCCAGAAGTGATGCTGACCATCTTGTTGTAACGCACCCGTGTGGGTTACGGAACGCGGCTCGAACGGCCGCTGCGCTGGGGTTCTTCCATCGCGGACCTCCCGAGCCGGGTCCGGGGCAGTTCGTCGCGCGTGAGCGCGGTGGGTGCAGTGGGCCACTCCGCCCGCTGCCAGCAGCGGCCATGCCGCTCACCTGGTGGAACGCTGCGAGCCGCGGTCCACGCCGGGCTCCGGTGAACACGATGCGTCGCCAAATCTAGCCGCTGGGTCGCCGCTCGGGTAGCCCCGTGCTCCAGGACACCCCGCAGCCGCTCGGCGCCTTGATCGGTCCCTGATATCTTTCCAGCTCAGAGCACCCGCCCGCGGGTGCTCGCGGGACGCCAGCGCCAAGCGAAACCGGTGCGAACCCGGTGCTGTGCCGCAACTGCGATGGCCCGGTCCAGCACCGGGCACGAGCCAGGTCGCCTTGCGCGTGGTGTCGATGTCCGCCACCCCCGGTGCAGGGGTGCGGTGTCCGGTCGCCCCCGGCCGCGCCCTGCACGCACCGGCCGAAACCGTAGGGAAGACATGACCGGGCTCCGCCGACTCGCCACCCTGCTGCTCGCCGCACTGGCCCTGCTCATCGGGGTCACGGCGTGCGCCACCCGACCCCACTCCCAGACCACCGCCCCGGCCGACGACCCGGCATCGGCGTTCCCGGTCAAGGTGGAACTGCCCGGCCAACCCCCGGTGACACTGCCGCAGCAGCCGAAGCGGATCATCTCGCTGTCCCCGACCGCCACCGAGACGCTCTTCGCCATCGGCGCCGGGGACCAGGTCGTCGCGGTCGACCAGCTGTCCAACTACCCGGTGGAGGCGACGCGCGCCAAGGAGGAGGTCCCCTCGGCGTTCGAGGCCGACGCCGCGTCCCTCGCCGCGAAGGAACCCGACCTGGTCATCGCCCCGGACAGCGCCGCCGAGCTGGCCAAGGGCCTGGCGGCGGCCGACGTGCCGACGCTACTCACCCCGGCGGCGGCGAACCTGGACGAGACCTACCGGCAGATCGAGGTGCTGGGCCAGGCCACCGGGCACACCCAGCAGGCCACCGACCTGGTCAACCGGACGCGCGCCGAGATCGACGAGATCGTGCGCAAGACCCCGAAGCCGGCCGAGCCGCTGAGCTACTACCACGAGATCAGCCCGGACTTCTACACCGCGACCTCGGCGAGCTACGTGGGCAACATCTACAGCCTGTTCGGCATGCACAACATCGCGGACCCGGCGGAGACCAGCTTCCCGCAGCTGTCCGAGGAGCACATCCTGCAGGCCAACCCGGACCTGATCTTCCTGGCCGACACCAAGTGCTGCCAGATCACCAGCGCCGCGGTGGGTGCCCGGCCCGGCTGGGGCACGCTGGACGCGGTGCGCGAGGGCCTGGTCGTTGAGCTCGACGACGACATCGCCAGCCGGTGGGGCCCGCGGGTGACCGAGATGGTGCGCGCCATCGCAGACGGGATCACCAAGGCCCAGCAGAGGTGACCGGGCGCGCCCTGCCGCAGACCAAGCTGCGCCCCCGGCACCTGGTGATCGGGGTGGCGGTGCTGGTGGCCAGCGTGGTGCTGTCGGTGCTGCTGGGCGCGGCCGAGCTGGGTTGGCGGCGGGTGCTCGCCGAGGTCGTCGCGCAGCTCACCGGCGGCGAGTCGCCGCTGTCCGAGCGCGAAGCGGCCATCCTCTGGTTCCTGCGGGTGCCGCGGGTGGTGCTCGCGGCGTTGGTCGGCGCGGCGCTGGCGGTGTCCGGGGCGGCGTTCCAGGGGGTGTTCCGCAACCCGCTGGCCGATCCGTACCTGCTGGGCGCGGCGGCCGGCGCGGGCTTGGCGGTCACCGTGGTGCTCACCGGCGCTCCGCAGGCCTCGCTGTCCGTGCCGGTGCAGGCCGCCGCCTTCGCCGGCGCGCTGGGCGGGGTCGGCCTGACCTGGCTGGTCGGGCGCTCGGCGGGCCGGGAGACCACCACGCTGGTGCTGGCTGGGGTCGCGGTCGGGGCGTTCCTCACCGCTGGGCAGACCTTCGTGCAGCAGCTGCGGGTGGAGTCGTTGCAGCAGGTCTACATGTGGATCCTCGGGCGACTGTCCACCACGGGGTGGCGGGAAGTGCTGATCGTGCTGCCGTACCTGGTGCTCTCCGCCGTCGTGCTGTGCGTCTGCGCGCGGCTGCTGGACCTGCTGGGCACCGGGGACGAGGAGGCCGCCGCGCTCGGCGTGCACCCGGCGCGGGTGCGGTTCCTGGTGCTGGTGGCGGCGTCGCTGGCCACCGCGGCCGCGGTGTCGACGGCGGGGCTGATCGGGTTCGTCGGGCTGGTGGTGCCGCACCTGGTGCGGCTGGGCATGGGCGGCAGCTTCCGGATCATCGTGCCGATGTCGCTGCTGCTCGGCGGCGCGTTCCTGGTGCTGGCCGACCTGCTGGCCCGCACCCTGCTGGCCCCGGCGGAGATCCCGATCGGCGTGATCACGGCGTTCACCGGAGCCCCGTTCTTCGCCCTGCTGCTGCACCGGAGGCGCGCATGAGCAGCCTGGAGGTGCGCGAGCTGTCGGCGAGCTACCGGCGCGACACGGTGCTCTCCGGGGTGTCGGCCGCGGTGGACGCCGGTGGCTGGCTGGGCATCATCGGCCCGAACGGCGCGGGCAAGTCGACGCTGCTCAAGGCCATCGCCGGGCTGGTGCGCCACGAGGGCGCGGTGCTGGTCGACGGTCGCCCGCTGGCCGAGCTGCGCCGCCGCGAGCGTGCCCGCGCGATCGGCTACGCACCGCAGATCCCGCAGCTGCCCATCGGCCTGACCGTCACCGACTACGTGCTGCTCGGCCGCACCCCGCACCTCGGCCTGCTGGGCCGCGAAGGCCGGGGAGACCTGGAGGTCGTGCGCACCGTGCTCGACCGCCTCGACCTCGAGCGGCTGGCCGACCGAGCCCTGGCCACGCTCTCCGGCGGCGAGCGGCAGCGCGCCGTGCTGGCCCGTGCCCTGGCCCAGCGGGCGGGGGTGCTGCTGCTCGACGAGCCGACCACCGGCCTGGACGTGGGGCACGCGCAAGCCCTGCTCGACCTGGTCGACGAGCTCCGCCGCGAGCTGGGCACCACCGTGGTCACGACGCTGCACGACCTGACCCTGGCGGCGCAGTACGCCGAGCGCCTGCTGCTGCTGGACTCCGGCCGGGTGGCGGCCGAGGGCACCCCCACCGAGGTCCTCACCCCGGAAGCCCTGGAGGAGCGCTACACGGCCCGCGTGACCGTCCTCCACACCCCCGACGGCTCCCCCGTCATCGCACCGATCCGGGGTTGATCAGTCGATCGAACCGCGTTCCACCACCCACTCCACCGGCTGGCCGGTCATCTCCGCGATCAACTCGTAGTCCTGGTCGTGGTGCAGCACGGTGAGCGAGCTCCGCTCGGCGACCGCAGCGATCAGCAGATCCGGGATCTTCCGGCCGCGAAGCCCTTGCGCCGACAACGCGCGCTGGACTCCGCGAGCGCGGACGAAGTCGGCGTGCTCGACCTCGATCAGCGGGCACACCGCGACCGCGCGTTGGATGGCGTCCCACTCCGCCGAGTTGCGTGCCGAGTACCCCAGCTCGAGATCCGTCACCGCGCACCGGGCGAGGGCATGCGACCGGGCCAGCTCGCCGACGATCTTGCGCACCGGCTCCTTCCCCAACCGGGACAGCACGCTCGTGTCGGCGAGGTACCTCAGCGCCACGCGGCCTCACGGTCCTCGAACTCGATTCCTGCGAGGACGTCGAGCGCGGCCTCGACATCGTCGCCGTGCGCGCTCATCCCGCTGACCTGCCGCAACGCGACGTTGATCGTGTCCTTGATCGTCTTCGTACCCAGCTGTTCCCGAGCCGCAGCAAGGGCAGCCTCGTCCACATCAACCAGGTGCTTCACATCCGTCAGTATATACGTCGACATCCCTGGATATACCTCTCGATTTCACGTTGGGACCACTCCGAACCGGGGCGACACCAGCGACAATACCCTGCGCGCTATATCGCATGCCAGCTATGATGGCGGACATGCAGGAAGAACGACTCGATCAGGTGAAGCGGGAGAATCCGATCACCGACCAGGAGGGACACGGCAGGTCGCACGCGGAAGCTTCGCTGGCCCTGTCGCTGGCGCGGCTCGTGCACGGGCTGCGCACCGAGGCCGGGCTCACCCAGGTCGAGCTCGCGCGGCGGATGGGCACCACGCAGTCCTCGGTGGCCCGGTGGGAGGGCGGCGGCAGCCTGCCCACCATCGAACTGCTGGACCGCCTCGGGCGAGCTGTCGGCGTCCGCCTGGAACTGGTGGCCTCGCCGCACGCCGGTGACCGCGAGGGCGCCGAGGGCAACGCGGTGGCCTTCGGCGCCCAGTAGGCCGGTCAGGCGGTGGCGAAGCGGGTGAGGACGGCTTCCGGGCGGACGCCCGGGAGAGCGTTGCGGAAGATCCGGTGGTAGGCCAGCTCCTCCTTGCTCCGGACCGGGGCGTCGGTGGTGGCCAGGTCCACGTCGGTCACCCGCGACTCCCAGTGCGGGGTGAGCAGGTCCTGCGCGCCGCTGCCGGTGCCGAACTGGGACTTGCGCCGCCACAGCAGCTCGTCGGGCAGCCAGCCGGTGAACGCGCGGCGCAGGTGGGCCTTCTCCACGCCGTCCTCAAGCTCCTTCAGCTCGGGTGGCAGGGACATCGCGTGCGCGATGACGTCGGCGTCCAGGAACGGCACGCGGGCTTCCAGGCCGTGCGCCATCGTGACGCGGTCGCAGCGCTGCAGGTTGAGGCCGTGCAGCTCGCCGAGGGTGCGGGCGAGCTCACCCGGCAGGTCGGTGGCGTGCGAGCGGTGGTAGTAGCCGTACCCGGCGAACAGCTCGTCCGCGCCTTCCCCGGTCAGCACCGCCTTGACGTGCCCGGCGGCCAGCTCGGCGAGGAACCAGTTGGGGACCGCGCTGCGGATCAGGCTCGCGTCGAAGGACTCGACGGACGCCACCACCGCGTCGAGCGCGGCGATCGCGCGATCGGCGTCGAAGACCGCTTCAAGGTGCTCGGTCCCGAGGTGTTCCGCGGCGGCGCGGGCGGCCCGCAGGTCCGGCGAGTCGGCGGTGCCGACCGCGAAGGTCTTCAGCCGCTGCCCGACCGCGGCGCGCTCCTCCGCCGCGATGGCGGCGACGATGCTGGAGTCCAGACCGCCGGAGAGGAACACCCCGACCTCGACGTCGGCCATCAGGTGCCGCCGGACGGAGTCGACCAGCACCTCGCGGGTCATCTTCTCGGCGATCTCGGCGGGCAGCCCGGCCCGGTCCGGCAGCACCTCCGGCACCGGGTCGGCGAACCGGACGAGCCCGGTCTCCGGTGTCCAGGAGCACCCGGGTGGGAAGGTCTCGACGGCCGCCTGCACCTCGGTCGGGAACGCCCGCAGCTCGGAGGCGAAGTACCGGGTTCCTCCGACCTCGGCCCAGTACAGCGGCTTGATGCCGAGCCGGTCCCGAGCGGCGACGAACCGGCCGTCCGGCGCGGCCGCGCACAGCGCCCACATGCCCTGCAACCGGCCCAGCGCGGCGGGCCCGAACCGAGCCAGGAGCACCAGCGCGGACTCGCTGTCGGAGGCGGTCCGGAAGTCCTGCTCGCCGAGCTCGTCGCGCAGTTCGGCGTGGTTGTAGATCTCCCCGTTGCAGACCAGGGACCACCCGCCCGGCCCGGCGAGCGGCTGGCGCCCGCCGTCGAGGTCGACGATCGACAGCCGGACGTGCCCGAGCCACGCGTACCCGCCGACCTGCCGGTGGTCCCGGCCGTCCGGGCCGCGGTGCTCGATCGCGTCGAGCATCGGCTGCCCCGCGGCGGTCGGCACGGACGTCGGATGGTGCACAGCGGCGATTCCACACATGGAGCTCGACCGTAGGAACGGTGGGCGCCTGAAACAACCTCAGTTGCTCCATGCGCACGCGCTGGTCGACAATGAGGTGGTGACCGCCGAAGGATTGAGCAGCGTCCAACGAGCCCTGGACGTGCTGCGCGCACTGGGCCCCGGACCGCTGCGGGTGCAGTCGGTCGCCGAAGCGCTGGGCAAGGAGAAGACGCAGGTCTCGCGCACGCTGAAGGTGCTGGCCGAAGGCGGCTTCGTCGAACGCGACCCGGAAACGCTCGAGTACCGGCTGGGCTGGCAGCTGTTCGCGCTCGCCGGAGCGGCCAGCGAGAGCCGCCTGCTGCAGCAGGCGTCGCCCGTGGCGCGTGGCCTGATGCGCACCACGGGCGAAGCGGCGTACTTGACGGTGCTCAGCGGCAACGCCGCCGTGACAGTGCTGGCCGAACGCCCAGGACGAGCGCTCCAGGCCAACGAGTGGATCGGCAGGCTCTCCCCGCTCAACTGCACGGCCAGCGGCAGAGCCCTGCTCTCCGGCCGCCCCGACGACGAGGTCGACGCCATCCTCAACGCCCAACCGGACAGGCTGCCAGGCACCGAACGAGCGCCCCGGACCCCGGACGAGATCCGCGCGCGCCTGCGCGCCGAGCAGCGCGCGGGCTACAGCGTCGCGGCCGAGGAATCCGAGCCGGGCCTGGTCGCCGTCGCGGCCCCGGTCCGCGACTTCCGCGGCGCGACCGCCGCCGCGCTCAACGTCTCCGCCCCGGTCTTCCGGCTACCGCCGGACGACCTCGACCGCACCGCGGCCGCGGTGGTCGACGCCGCTTCGCGGCTCTCCCATGCGCTCGGCGCCGCCTAGCGGCCGTCCTTCTCGCCGTTCGCGCTCTCGGCGCTGCGCGCCTGCGAGCCGCTGCCGCCTCCGGCGTCCTCGGCTTCCGCCTCGGCTGCCTTCGGCTCGTCGGGCTCCGGCTGCTCCGCCTCCGGCTTCGCCGGCTCCGCCGGGGCTTCGCCCGGCAGCGGCTTGCCCACCAGCAGCTCCGAGTCTTCGCGCCCGGCTCGGACGATCACCAGGTACAGCACCGCGCCGGCGAAGACGATCAGTGAGGTGAAGACGTTGATGCGGACGCCGAAGAGGAGGGTGGCGTCGTCGGTGCGCATCATCTCGATCCACAACCGGCCGAGGGTGTAGCCCGCGACGTAGAGCGCGAAGACCCGGCCGTGGCCCATGCGGAACTTGCGGTCGGCCCAGATGACCACGGCGAAGACCAGCAGGTTCCACAGCAGCTCGTAGAGGAACGTCGGGTGCACGACGAACATCGGGCTGGAGTCGATGGCGACCCCGCCGATCGGGTCGTTGAGGCCGGTGGCCGGGTCGACGCGCCGGTAGATCTCCAGGCCCCACGGCACGGTGGTCTCGGCGCCGTAGAGCTCCTGGTTGAACCAGTTGCCGAGGCGGCCGATGGCTTGTGCCAGGACGATGCCGGGCGCGACGGCGTCGGCGAAGGCGGCGAGCGGTACGCCCCGTCGGCGGCAGCCGATCCAGGCGCCCACCGCGCCGAGCGCGACGGCGCCCCAGATGCCCAGGCCGCCTTCCCAGATCTTGAACGCGTCGAGCGGGTTGCGGTCCGGGCCGAAGTACTTGTGCCAGTCCGTGGCCACGTGGTAGAGCCGCCCGCCGACCAGGCCGAACGGCACCGCGAACACCGCGATGTCGATGACCATGCCGTCGGTGCCTCCGCGCGCGACCCAGCGCCGGCTGCCGATCCAGACCGCGGCGACGATGCCCGCGATGATGCACAGCGCGTAGGCGCGCAGCGGGACTGGGCCGATGTACCAGACCCCTTGCGGCGGGCTCGGGATGGTGGCCAGGAACGAATTCGCCGTGGCGGCTACCGGGGCACTCACAGCGCTAACGGTATCGGGCGCGCCCGCGCGGGGTGCGCGGCCCCCGATCAGCGGTGTGGGCGGAACTCGGGCCCGGGCGCCCGGCTCGGGCGATCAGCGCACCACCCTCACCCGTTCGGTTGAACGGTGCGCGCTTTCCACTGGAATTGGACATCCAACTCCAATGGAAGTCGCGTCGACAGGTTCAGGGTCGAGGCCCGCAGCGCCGAGCCCGGCTTCAGCGGCTGCGGACGCCTCGGGCCAGTTCCTCGGTGAGCTCGCGGACCCCTTCGGCACCGTCCTGCTCGGCCCGGGTCACGAAGGCCGAGCCGACGATCACGCCGTCCGCGAAGGAGGCGACCTCGGCCGCCTGCTCGCCGGAGCGGACCCCGAGGCCCACGCCGATCGGCAGGTCCGTGTGCGCGCGGGTGCGCTGGACCAGGCCCGCCGCCGCGGAGCCGACGCTCTCGCGGGCGCCGGTCACGCCCATCACCGACGTCGCGTAGATGAACCCGCTGGAGGCCTTCGCGGTCAGGGCCAGCCGCTCCTCCGTGGAGGACGGGGCGACCAGGAAGATCCGGTCCAGGCCGTGCTCGTCGGTGGCGGCGATCCAGTCCTCGCCCTCGTCCGGGATCAGGTCCGGGGTGATCACGCCGAGCCCACCGGCCGCCTTGAGGTCGCGGGCGAAGGCGCTCGGGCCGTAGCGGTGCACCGGGTTCCAGTAGGTCATCACCACGGCGTTGCCCCCGGACTCGGCGATCGAGGAGACCACGTCGAAGACGTCGCGCAGCCGGAAGCCCGCGCGCAGCGCCTGGTCGCTGGCCGCCTGGATGGTGGGGCCGTCCATCACCGGGTCGGAGAACGGGATGCCGACCTCGACGACGTCGCACCCGGCTGAGCCGTCGGCGCCCGGCAGCATCGCCCGGAACAGCTCCTTGGACCCCGCCACCGTCGGGTACCCGGCGGGCAGGTACCCGATCAGCGCGGCGCGCTGCTCCTCCCGGCAGGTCTGGAAAACCTCGCGCAGGCTCACCGCGCACCCTCCTGAGCCTCGTCGACGAGCCCGAAGTACTTCGCCGCGGTGTCCATGTCCTTGTCGCCCCGGCCGGAGAGGCTGACCACGATGACGGCCTCCGGGCCGAGCTCCTTGCCGAGTTCCAGCGCCCCGGCCAGCGCGTGTGCGGACTCGATCGCCGGGATGATGCCCTCGGTCCGGGACAGCAGCTGGAAGGCCTGCATCGCCTCGTCGTCGGTCACCGACCGGTACTCGGCGCGGCCGGTGTCCTTCAGGTACGAGTGCTCCGGCCCGACGCCCGGGTAGTCCAGCCCGGCCGAGATCGAGTAGGCCTCGGTGACCTGCCCGTCGTCGTCCTGCAGCAGGTAGGAGCGGGCGCCGTGCAGCGTGCCCGGGATGCCCTCGCTGAGGGTCGCGCCGTGCTCGCCGGACTCGATGCCGTGCCCGGCCGGTTCGAAGCCGACCAGCCGCACGCCCGGGTCGTCGATGAAGCCGTGGAAGATGCCGATGGCGTTGGAGCCGCCGCCGACGCAGGCCGCGACCGCGTCGGGCAGCCGACCGGTCAGCTCCAGCACCTGCTCGCGGGCCTCGTCCCCGATCACCCGGTGGAAGTTGCGGACCATCATCGGGAACGGGTGCGCGCCCGCGGCGGTGCCCAGCAGGTAGTGGGTGTGGTCGACGTTGGCGACCCAGTCCCGCAGCGCCTCGTTGATGGCGTCCTTGAGGGTCGCCGAACCGGTGCTGACCGGGATGACCTCCGCGCCCAGCAGCCGCATCCGCGCCACGTTGAGGGCCTGCCGCTCGGTGTCGACCTTGCCCATGTAGATCACGCACTCGAGGCCGAGCAGCGCGCAGGCGGTGGCGGTGGCCACGCCGTGCTGCCCGGCACCGGTCTCGGCGATGACCCGGCGCTTGCCCATCCGCTTGACCAGCAGCGCCTGGCCCAGCACGTTGTTGATCTTGTGCGAGCCGGTGTGGTTGAGGTCCTCCCGCTTGAGCAGGATCCGCGCACCACACGCGTGCTCGGCGAACCGCTTGGCCTCGGTCAGCAGCGACGGGCGCCCCGCGTAGTTGCGCAGCAGGTCGTCGAGCTCGGCGAGGTACTGGGGGTCGCGCTGCGCCTTGGCGTACTCGGCGGCGAGCTCGTCCTGCGCCGCGATCAACGCCTCCGGCATGAACCGGCCGCCGTAGTCCCCGAAGTGGCCGCGCTCGTCCGGGTCGTGCCCTTCCGGCACGGCCCTGCCCTGCCGGTGCGCGCGTGCGGTGTCCGCCCCCACGGTCATTGCCTACCTCCTGTGCTCCGCCGACCCCGCGCGCCCGGTCACCGACTCGGCCGCGGACATGCGGGGTGGGACCCGGCGGTCACCAGCTGGGTGACGGCCGTCTTGGGATTGTCGCTGGTCACCAGGCCCTCGCCGACCAGTACCGCGTCCGCGCCCGATCCCGCGTAGGCCATCAGGTCGCTGGGGCCGCGCACGCCTGACTCGGCGATCTTGAGGACGTCCTGCGGGAGTCCCGGCGCGATCCGGCCGAACACGTCGCGGTCCACCTCGAGCGTATGCAGGTTGCGGGCGTTGATGCCAATTACTTTCGCCCCTGCCTCGAGCGCGCGGTCGGCCTCCTCCGCGGTGTGCACCTCGACCAGCGCGGTCATGCCCAGGGACTCGACCCGGTCCAGCAGCGCTTCCAGGGCGTTCTGCTCCAGCGCCGAGACGATCAGCAGCACCATGTCGGCGCCGTGCGCGCGGGCCTCGTGCACCTGGTACGGGCTGATGATGAAGTCCTTGCGCAGCAGCGGCGTGCCGGTGACCCGGGCGCGCACCGCGTCGAAGTCGGCCAGCGACCCGCCGAACCGGCGCCCCTCGGTGAGGACGCTGATCACGCGTGCCCCGGCGGCGGCGTAGTCGGCGGCCAGCTCGGCCGGTTCGCCGATCTCAGCCAGGTCGCCCTTGGACGGGCTGCGCCGCTTGACCTCCGCGATGACACCCACTCCGGGGGCCCGCAGCGCGGCGAGCACGTCGTGCGGCGGCGGTGCCGCTGCCGACAGCTGCTTGATCTCGTCGAACGGAATCGCGGATTCGCGGACTGCCAGGTCTTCGCGAACGCCCTCGATGATTGATTCCAGAACGGTCACGCGAACACCTCGCCGGCCCTGCCCCGAACAGCCACCCGCAAGTCCTCGTTCCACGAGTTGGATGCGCAGTTGAACTCATTGCGCTCGATCACGACACTCCCCTTCCCGCCGTGCCGTCGCATGGCCGATGCTAAACCTCGCCCGGGGTCCGGCCCACCAAGGGGTGTCCGGAACGTCCCAGCGCAGCAAGGACCTTCGGCCCTTGTGCGCAGCTGGCGCGGCCGTTCGGAACCGTGCCGAACTGGGTTTTCCGACCTCGCGAGAAACTTGAAATAAATTCAGCGATCCTGGTCGTCGGTCGGGTCCCGACCGGCGTCCAGGTCCTGCCACATCTGTCTGTCCGGATCGTGGGATTTCTGCTTGGCCGTCGCGGGGGCGGAATACTTCGCGCCCATCGCCGGCATGCGCCCGGCCCGGAGCAGCACCAGCAGCCCAGCCAGCACCAGCAGCACCGAACCCACCAGCACCAACAACGGCCCGTACGGCTGCGCGACGACCGCACCGACCGGGGCGCTGCCCGGCGGCGCGCCCGG
The DNA here is from genome assembly GCF_040300525.1 of Saccharopolyspora sp. NPDC000359. Classification (NCBI taxonomy): domain Bacteria; kingdom Bacillati; phylum Actinomycetota; class Actinomycetes; order Pseudonocardiales; family Pseudonocardiaceae; genus Saccharopolyspora; species Saccharopolyspora sp. NPDC000359. Next base: position 56,176 of record NZ_JBEPDU010000042.1, read on the forward strand.
TGCGCTCGTCACCGGCAAGCCGGTGAACGCCTGCACCGCCCGCCACGCCAGCGCAGCACCCGCGACGACCACCAGCAGGCCCACCAGCCGCCGCAACCAGCCGCCGGTGGCCAGCACCGCGGCCACGGCGGCCAGCGACGCCAGCGCCATCGGCACGAGCTCCGGGCGCAGGTCCGCACCCGTCAGCCCGACCAGGGCCTCGTTGCCGAACGAGCCGCGGAACAGCTGCTCGGCCCAGACCAGCGCGCTGGCGCCCCACAGCGTCCCGGCAGCGGCCAGCGCCAGCAGCAAGACCAGCCACAACAGGCCGCGGGACCGGCTCGGCTCAGATCCCGGCTCGGTGGTCAACCCGCTCCTCCGTCACCTGCTCACCGCGCGGCCGGGACAACGTCTCCGCCGTCGCGACCGCGTTCAGCACCGCGCGCGCCTTGTTGAGGCACTCCTGGTCCTCCGCGACCGGGTCCGAGTCCGCCACGATCCCGCCACCGGCCTGCACGTACGCCGTGCCGTCGCGGACCAGCGCGGTGCGGATCGCGATCGCGGTGTCGGCGTCGCCGGCGAAGTCCAGGTAGCCGACCACCCCGCCGTACTGGGCGCGGCGCGTCGGCTCCAACTCCTCGATCAGCTCCAGCGCGCGCGGCTTGGGCGCCCCGGACAGGGTGCCCGCCGGGAAGCAGGCCGCGACCGCGTCGAAGGCCGTCCGGCCCTCGGCGAGCTGCCCGGTGACGGTCGACACGATGTGCATCACGTGGCTGTAGCGCTCGATGCGGAAGAAGTCGACGACGTGCACCGAACCCGGCTTGCAGACCCGCCCCAGGTCGTTGCGGCCGAGGTCGACGAGCATCAGGTGCTCGGCGCGCTCCTTGTCGTCGTTGAGCAGCTCCTTCTCCAGCAGCGAGTCCTCGTCCTCGTCCGCGCCGCGCCAGCGGGTCCCGGCGATCGGGTGCGTGGTGGCCTGGCCGTCGCGCACCGTCACCAGCGACTCCGGGCTGGAGCCGACGATGTCGAACGGGGTGCCGCCGTCCGGCGACTCCAACCGCAGCAGGTACATGTACGGGCTGGGGTTGGTGGTGCGCAGGACGCGGTAGATGTCCAGCGCGTCGGCGCTGGTGGTCAGCTCGAAGCGCTGGGAGACCACCACCTGGAACGCCTCGCCCGCGCGGATCGCCTCCTTCGCCTTCTCCACCGCCGCGTGGTGCTCCGCGGGCTGGCGGCGGCGGACGAACTGCGGGGCGGGCCGGGAGAAGGTGGCCACCGTGGGCGCCGACGGCGTGCACAGCTGCTCGGTCATCTCGTCCAACCGGCGCACCGCGTCGTCGTAGGCCGCGTCCACCCGCTCCGGGCTGTCGTCCCAGTTCACCGCGTTGGCGATCAGGGTGATGGTGCCCTCGTGGTGGTCCAGCGCAGCGAGGTCGGTGGCCAGCAGCATCACCAGCTCGGGGATCCGCAGGTCGTCCTCGGTGAGGTTGGGCAGCCGCTCCAACCGGCGCACCGCGTCGTAGCCGAGGTAGCCGACCATGCCGCCGGTCAGCGGCGGCAGCCCCGGCAGCGGGTCGGTCCGCAGCAGGCGGACCGTCTCGCGCAGCGCCTCCAGCGGGTCACCGCCGCTGGGCAGACCGACGGGCGGGGTGCCCGTCCAGTGCGCCTGGCCGTCGCGGACGGTCAGCGCGGCGGCGCTGCGGGCCCCGACGAAGGACCATCGCGACCAGGAACGCCCGTTCTCCGCGGATTCGAACAGGAACGTCCCGGGGCGGTCCCCGGCGAGCTTGCGGTACACCCCGAGCGGGGTCTCGTCGTCCGCGAGCAACCGCCGCACCACCGGGATCACCCGGCGGTCCGCGGCGAGCGCGCGGAACTCCTCGCGCCCGGGACTGATTGAGCCGATATCACCGTCGCCGACCATGTCGTCATTGTGCCGCGCACCCCTTCAGGCCCGCGCGCGCCCTCCGACCGCTTTGCCCCCGCGCCGCCGCTGCGGCCAGGATGAGCGGGTGAGCAGTGCAACGAACGGCACCGAGCCCAAGCGGCGCGGGCGGCGCCCCAGCGGCGTCGACACCAAGGCCGCGCTGCTGGCGGCGGCCCGCGAGGTGTTCACCGAGCAGGGCTACGACGCGGCGACGGTCCGCGCCATCGCAGCGCAGGCCGGGGTCGACCCGGCGATGGTCAACCACTGGTTCGGTGGCAAGGCCGGGTTGTTCTCCGCCGCGGTGCACATCCCGGTGAACCCGGCGGAGGTGGTGCCGCAGCTGCTGGCCGGGGACCGGGAACAGCTGGCCGAGCGGCTGCTGCGGCGGTTCCTCGCGGCGTGGGACAACGCCGAGGGCGGCCAGTTCGCGGCGCTGGTGCGCAGCGTCGCGTCCAACGAGGACGCGGTGGCGATGCTGCGGGAGTTCATCCAGAACGTGATGTTCGAGAAGCTGATCCGGGCCCTCGACGTGGACCAGCCGGAGCTGCGCGGCGCGCTGTGCGGGTCCCAGGTCGTCGGCCTGGGCATGGCGCGCTACGTGGTCCGCCTGGAGCCCCTGGCCTCGGCGGACCACGACACCGTGGTGGCGGCGATCGCCCCCAACCTCCAGCGCTACCTCACCGGCGACCTCGGCTGAGCGGATGTCCGGCGCCAAACTCGTGTGATCCCAGCGGGAACCACACGTCCGATCCCATGGGAACGCGCGCGGGCCCCCGACACGCCCACGGCACGTCCGCACCCGACACACCGCCGGACCACAGTTTCAATTGAAACTGTGAATCACCCGGGGGGGTGGCACGCACGGCGCGGGGCCGGGTCAGGTGAGGAGGGCGTCGGCGTCGAAGCAGGTGCGGTCCCCGGTGTGGCAGGCCGCGCCCTGCTGGTCGACGACCAGCAGGATCGTGTCGCCGTCGCAGTCCAGGCGGACCTCGTGGACGTGCTGGGTGTGGCCGGAGGTCTCGCCCTTGACCCAGTACTGCTGGCGGCTGCGGGAGTAGTAGGTGGCGCGGCGGGTGGTGAGGGTGCGGTGCAGCGCCTCGTCGTCCATCCACGCCATCATCAGCACCTCGCCGGTGCCGCGCTGCTGCGCGATCGCCGGGACCAGCCCGTCGGCGTTGCGCTTGAGGCGAGCCGAGATCGCCGGGTCCAGGCTCATCGCACCGTGATCCCTTCCGCGCGCATGGCGTCCTTGACGTCGCGGATCTTCAGCTGCCCGAAGTGGAACACGCTGGCGGCCAGCACCGCGTCGGCCCCGGCGTGCACCGCGGGCGCGAAGTGCTCGACGGCCCCGGCCCCGCCGCTGGCGATCAGCGGCACGTCCACCACCGCCCGCACCGCGCGGATCATCTCCAGGTCGAACCCGGCCTTGGTGCCGTCGGCGTCCATCGAGTTCAGCAGGATCTCGCCGACGCCGAGCTGCTGGCCCTTCGCCGCCCACTCGACCGCGCAGATCCCGGTGCCGCGCCGACCACCGTGCGTGGTGACCTCGAACCCGGACGCGGTCGGCTGCCCGCCCTCGGGCACCCGGCGGGCGTCCACCGACAGCACCACGCACTGGGCGCCGAAGCGCTGCGAGGCCTCGCTGAGCAGCTCGGGCCGGGCGATCGCCGCGGTGTTGAGGCTGACCTTGTCCGCCCCGGCGCGCAGCAGCCGGTTGATGTCCTCGGTGCTGCGCACGCCGCCGCCGACGGTCAGCGGGATGAACACCTGCTCGGCGGTACGGCGGACCACGTCGAAGGTGGTCTCCCGGTTGCCGGAGGAGGCCGTGACGTCCAGGAAGGTCAGCTCGTCGGCGCCCTCCGCGTCGTAGGCGCGGGCGAGCTCGACGGGGTCGCCCGCGTCCCGGAGGTTGGTGAAGTTGACACCTTTGACGACCCGCCCCTGGTCGACGTCCAAGCAGGGGATCACACGCACCGCAACGGCCATGTCCCCAGGGTAGAGACATGGCCGCGCGGTGCGGCGGATGGGGCGAGCTCGCGTGCTCAGCCGTCCCAGCCGACGTGGGGCCTGATCGGCGGGTTGTCCGTCGGCGGCACCGCCGCGCAGTGCGTGCCCTCCGGTGGGACGACGCCGTCGACGAGGTACCGGTCGACCGCCGAGGTGGTGCACTCGCTGCGGTCGTAGACGCCGTGGCCCCAGCCGTCGTAGGTCAGCAGCGTGGCCTGCTCGACCTGCTGGTCCACTGTGGTCGCCCAGTTGTACCCGGTGGCCGGGTCGTGCAGCGCGTTGGCGACCAGGATGGGCGCTTCGGTGCGGATCTGCGGGACGTGCTGGGGGTTCTGGACCGGCGAGGGCCAGTCGACGCAGCCCCAAGCGACCCCGCCGCCCACGCTGAACCGCATGTGCGGCGCGGCCTCGGCCTGCCGCTGCCACACCTGGGCGTACTCCTCGGCGGTGTCGATGTCGATGTTCCAGTCGCTGCAGAACGCGGCCACCGAGTACGGGACGGCCTCGGGCACGGCCAGCGCGGTGGGCGCCGCCTGGCCGTCGCGCAGCGCCTTGAGCTGAACACCCAAGTGGTTCCAGTCCGGCTGGTAGAAGTGGCTCATCGCGGTGCGGCTCAGCTCGACCGGCCCGATCGGCGTGCTGGGGTCGCCCGGCGCGTGCAGTTCACCGCTCTCAGCCCGCTTGTAGAGCTCGTCGAACACCGCGCCGACGTCCTCGCCGTGCAGCGCGCACTGCGCGTCCTCGGCGCACCACTTCGCGAACTCGGCGAAGGAGTCTTCGGCCGTCTCCGCTTCCGTGGCGTAGAAGTCGCTGGCGTTGACGCTGTGGTCCATGACGCTGTCCAGGACGAGCGCGCGGACCCGCTCGGGGAAGTTCTCCGCGTACATCTGCCCGACCAGCGTGCCGTAGGAGATCCCGTACAGGCTGAGCTGCTCCTCGCCGAGCGCCTGCCGGAGCGCGTCGATGTCGCGGGCGACGCTGACCGCGTCCATGTGGTCGATGATCGGACCAGTGCGGGCGCGGCAGTCGGCGGCGACTTCCCGGTTGTAGCGCTTGATCTCCTCGAAGCCCTCCGGCCCGCCCGGCACGATGTCCGGTGTGCTGGTGAGCAGGTCGGTGTCGCACTGCAGCGGGTTGCTGCGGCCGAAGCCGCGCGGGTCGTAGCTGACCACGTCGAACCGCGAGCTGACCTCCGGGGAGAACTGCGTGCCGCTGAGCAGCGAGTCGACGCCGGTGCCGCCCGGACCACCGGGCATGTAGACCAGGGTGCCGATCCGCTGGTCCGGGTCAGCGGCCGGGCGGCGCGCCACGGCCACCTCGATCTGCTCGCCGTCCGGTTGCGCCCAGTCCAGCGGCACCGGCACGGACGCGCACTGGACCTCAGCGTTCTCCGGGCAGGGCTGCCACTCCAGAGCGGGCGCGGCGGCCACCGGGACGGCCGCGCCCAACGTCGCACCAGCGGCTAACAGCACCCCGAGGGCGGATTTCGCCCCTCGTCGCATGGAGACCTCCGATCGCCATCGAGGTCCGCGTCTCGGACCTCGATCGCGATCTTGGTGGGGCGCGCCCACCCGCGACTCGGGTTCCCTCCCCGGGCCAACCCTGAGATCGGCCGGCCGGGAGCAAGGGGCGCTGCGCCAACCGGGCGAAGCCGGGAAGGCGTCCGGGTGCCGTCAGCGGACGGCGGCGAGGGCCTCTTCGAGGGTGAAGTTCTGCGCGTACAGCGCCTTGCCGACGATGGAGCCCTCCAGGCCGACCGGGGCCAGCTCCGACAGCGCCACCAGGTCGTCCACACTGGACACCCCGCCGGAGGCGATCACCGGCGCGTCGGTGCGGGCGCAGACCTCGCGCAGCAGCTCGGTGTTCGGGCCCTGCAGGGTGCCGTCCTTGCTCACGTCGGTGACCACGTAGCGGCGGCAGCCAGCCGCGTCCAGCCGCGCCAGCACCTCCCAGAGGTCGCCGCCGTCCTTGGTCCAACCGCGGGCGGCCAGCCGGTGGCCCTGCTCGGTGATCCGCACGTCCAGGCCGACCGCGACCCGCTCGCCGTACTCGGCGACCACGCGGTCCGCCCACTCCGGGTTCTCCAGCGCCGCGGTGCCCAGGTTGACCCGCGCGCAGCCGGTGGCCAGCGCCGCCTCCAGCGAGGCGTCGTCGCGGATGCCACCGGAGAGCTCCACCCGGACGTCGAGCTTGCCGGTCACCTCGGCCAGCAGTTCGCGGTTGGAACCGCGGCCGAACGCCGCGTCGAGGTCGACCAGGTGGATCCACTCCGCTCCCGCGCGCTGCCAGGCCAGCGCGGCCTCCAACGGGTCACCGTAGGAGGTCTCGGAACCGGCGGCGCCCTGCACGAGGCGGACGGCCTGCCCGTCGGCAACGTCAACTGCGGGAAGCAACGTGAAGCTCACGCCCCAACCCTACTGTCCCCGGTCACGACCGCCGCACCGGGCGGGCGCGCAGCTCAGCGGCGGGAGCGCTCCGAGTTCAGGACCGCCACGACCGGTACCGCGAGCACGACCAGCACCAGCAGCAGCACCACCCACAGCGGGAAGCCGGCCTGCAGCAGGTAGGGCGCGCCGATCCCGGCGATCATCCCGAACGCCAGCACGGTGGCGATCAGCTTGGCCGCCCGCTGGCTGAGCATGCCGTGGCGGCGGGTCACAGGCTGTCCACCCAGTTGCGCAGCAGCCGGGCGCCCGCCTCCCCGGACTTCTCCGGGTGGAACTGGGTCGCCATCAGCGGGCCGTTCTCCACCGCGGCGACGAACCGCTCGCCGTGCTCGGCCCAGGTCACCCGCGGCGGTGCGATCGAGTCACCGGGCTCCAGCTCCCACCGGCGCACGGCGAAGGAGTGCACGAAGTAGAACCGGGTGCCCGGCTCCATCCCGGCGAACAGCACGCTGTCCGCGGGGGCGTCGACCTCGTTCCAGCCCATGTGCGGCAGGACGTCGGCCTGCAGCCGCTCGACGGTGCCCGGCCACTGACCGCAGCCGTTGGCCTGCATGCCGTGCTCGACGCCCTGCTCGAACAGCACCTGCATGCCCACACAGATGCCCAGCACCGGGCGGTCGCCCGCCAGCCGGTGGTCGATGACCTTGTCGCCGCCGACCTCCAGCAGGCCCTCCATGCACGCCGCGAAGGCGCCCACGCCGGGGACCACCAGGCCGTCGGCCTCCATCGCGGCACGATGGTCGGCGGTCACCTCGACGTCGGCGCCGACGCGCTCCAGCGCGCGTTCGGCGGAGCGGAGGTTGCCTGATCCGTAGTCCAAGATGACGACTCGTGCCACGTCCCCAGGCTACCGGCGCGGGCGGTCAGCCCACGTCGCGGGCTTCGAGGCGGTCCTGGTCGATGCCCCAGGACAGGATCCGCACCGGGCGGATGCGGATCACGTCGCCGCTCATGCCGCCCTCGGTCGAGCCAACTCCGAGCAGCGCTTCGGCTTCGCCGCGGATCTCGATGCCGCGGACCCGCCACGGGGTGCGGGAGGCGATGTCGTCCACCACGAACGACACACGCGGATCGCGCAGCACGTTGCGCCACTTCTGCGACTTCGCGTTGTGGTAGCCGGGGACGTCGATCGTCCCGTCCGGCCCCAGGTGCACGCCGACCGGTCGCACCTGCGGCGCCCCGTCCGGCCCAAGCGTGCACAGGCGCCCCAGGGTCTGGCCCCGCAGGTACTCGATCTCGCCAGGGGTGAAGGTCATCGGAGCGCTCCGTCCAGGAACTCGCGGATGGACTCGGCAATGGCGGTGGGGCCCAGGCCGTGCGCGGCTTCGTGCTCGTCAGCCGTCCCGTAGGCGCGCAGTTCCCGGTCGCGGCGGACGCCCAGCGCGAGGGTGCGGTGCGGGATGTCGGCGAGCGCGTCGTTGACCTCGTGCGTCGATGTGCCGCGCAGGTACGGCTCGACCAGCACCACGTCGGAGCTGGCCGCGTGCACGGCCGCGCGCAGCCCGGCTGCGTCGAAGGGGCGGATGGTGGCCGTGTACAGCACGGTCACGTCGAGCGCGGCGGTGGCAGCCAGCACCGGGTCGAGCACCGGACCGACGGCCAGCACCACTCCCCGGCTGCCGCTGCGCACGGTGTGCCAGCCCGGGCCGGTCACCAGTGGTTCGGTGTTGACCCGCTCGGACAGCCGCAGGTAGACGGGGTCGTCACCGGGCAGTGCCGAGCGCAGCAGCGCGTCGACCTCGGCCGGGTGCCCGGGGACGTGCACGGTCCAGCCGGGCAGGGTGTCGATCAGCGCGACGTCGCCGGGCGCCATGTGCGTGCGCCCCGCCGACGGGTAGTCGTAGGAGGCCCCGGTGCTGACCACGACCGCGCCGACGCCCTGGTGGCTGATGTCGAGCTTGAGCTGCTCGAAGGGCCGCTCGACGAGGAACGGCGTGATCGTGTGCACCACCGGTCGCAGCCCGCTCAGCGCCAGCCCGCCGCCAACGCCGACCATGGCCTGCTCGCGGATGCCGACGTTGAGCACGCGGTGCGGGTGCCGCTGCGCGGCGTCGGCGAACCGGTCCGCGGAGATCTCCGCGAGCACGACGGCCACCCGCGGGTCGGTGTCGAGGGCTTCGGTGGTGGTCCGCACGAACTGCTCGCGCATGGTGGTGGTCGGGGCGCTCATCACGACTCCTCGGATTCGACTTCGGCGACCACCGCGAGCGGGCGGTCCGGGTGGGCACTGGTGAGGGCTCGGCGGAGTTCGCCGTGGTCGCGGCCGTTGACGGTGCGCGCGGCCCAGCCCTCGCGGGCGAAGCGCTCGGCGATGCCGCCGGGCCAGCCGGTGCTGGAGGAGCGGTTGTCCACCACCACGGCGGTCAGCTGGTCCAGCCCCCAGCGGCCCGCGACCTGGATGGCCTCGTGGTTGCTGCCCTCGTCGAGCTCGGCGTCGCCGACCAGCACGACGACCCGCGGCTCCTCTCGGCCCTGGGCGCGCAGGCCCAGCGCCACGCCGAGCCCGAGGGGCAGGCCGTGCCCGAGGGAGCCGCTGCCGATCTCCACACCGGGAGCCAGCACGCGGTCGGGGTGGAAGCCGAGCCGGGAGTCGAACTCGCCGAAGGTGGGCAGTTCCGTCGGGTCCAGGAAGCCCTTGGCGGCCAGCACCGCGTAGTAGGCCATCGGGCCGTGGCCCTTGGACAGCAGGAAGCGGTCCCGGTCCGGGTCGTCGGTGCGCTGCGGGTCGACCGAGAGGACCTGGTCGTAGAGCACCCACAGCGCGTCGAGGGTGGAGGTGGCGGCGACGTCGTGCTTCTCGTCGCCCGTCATGGCGCTCATCAGCGGCCGGAGGTCGGCGTAGCCGAGCGTTGTCGAGATCGTCATGCGGACCAGGATGGAACTTCGAGTTAACTGGAAGTCAAGCACCAATACCTGCACCAAGCTCCAGGTTTCTTCGGCTAGCCTGGCGGGCGTGTCGAAGCTACCGAAGATGCTGACCATCGGTGAGGTCGCCCACCGCAGCGGCGTCGCGCAGACCGCGCTGCGCTTCTACGAGGACCGCGGGCTGATCTCCAGCACCCGGACCTCCGGGAACCAGCGCCGCTACGACCGCGCGGTCCTGCGCCGCCTGGCGTTCATCCGCTCCGCGCAGCGCGTCGGCCTGAGCCTGGAGCAGATCTCGGAAGCGCTCGCCACGCTCCCCGAGGACCACGCCCCCACCAAGGCGGACTGGGCGCGGCTGTCCCGCCGCTGGCGGGACGAGCTGGACGCCCGCATCGACGGCCTGCAGCGCCTCCGCGACCGGCTGACCGGCTGCATCGGGTGCGGCTGCCTGTCGCTGCGTACCTGCGGCCTGCACAACGCCGACGACAAGCTGGCCGAGCTCGGCCCCGGTGCCCCGCTGCTGCGCCCCGCCGCGGACCGCAAGCTCGGCTGAGTCAGTCTTCGCCGGTCCAGCGGTAGGTCATCTCCGGGCGGCCCACGCCCCCGTAGGAGGGGCGGCGCTCGACCACGCCCTTGTCCACCAGGTACTCGAGGTAGCGGCGGGCCGTCACCCGGGAGACCCCGGCGGACTCCCCGATGGTGCCCGCCGGGGCTCCTTCCGGGGCGGCGCGCAGGGCGGCGACCACGGCGGCCAGGGTTTCGCCACCCATGCCCTTCGGCAGGGCCGCGCGGTCCACCCCGCGCAGGGCGGCGAAGGCCCGATCGATCTCCGCCTGCCCGCTGACCTCGCGGTCGTGGCCGAGGCTGGTGCGGAACTTCGCGTAGTGCTCCAACTTCTCGCGCATCGCCGCGAAGGTGAAGGGCTTCAGCAGGTACTGGACCACCCCGCTGGAGACCGCGGCCCGGACCACCTTCAGCTCGCGGGCCGAGGTCACCGCGATCACGTCGGCGTCGCTGCCCGCGGTGCGCAGGGCCCGCGCCACCTGCAGGCCGTCCATGTCGGGCAGGCGCAGGTCGAGCAGGACCAGGTCCACCGGGGTCCGCTCGACGAAGCGCAGGGCCGCCTGCCCGGTGCGGACCCGCCCGGCCACCGCGAAGCCGTCGACGCGGTTGACGTAGGCCTCGTGCGCCTCGCCCACCAGCGGATCGTCCTCCACCACGAGCACCGTGATCACCGCGCCACGTCCGATCCGGACGGCAGCCGCACGGTGAACACCGCGCCGCCGTCGCTGGTCACCTCGATGCTGCCGCGGTGGCGGCGCACGCTCTGCCCGACCAGCGCGAGCCCGAGGCCGCGCCCCGCCTCCTTCGTCGACCAGCCGCGCTCGAACAGCCGCTGCGCCGTGGCGGGGTCGACCCCGGGCCCGTTGTCGGCGACCCGGACCAGCACCCCGTCCGAAGTGGACCGGACGGTGACCGACACCCGCGGGTGCGGGCGCTCCAGCGCGGCCTCCACCGCGTTGTCGACGAGGTTGCCGAGGATCGTCACCAGGTCCCGCGAGCCGACATGCGCCAGGTCGACGTCGTCGATCTCGGTGTCGTCGGTGAGCACGACCTCCACCCCGCGCTCGCCCGCCTCGGCGCTCTTGCCCAGCAGGACCGCGGCCAGCACCGGCTCCCCGACTGCCCCGACGACGCGGTCGGTGAGCTGCTGGGCGAGCTCCAGCTCGGCGGTGGCGAACGCGACGGCCTCGTCGGCGCGGCCGAGCTCGACCAGCGACACCACGGTGTGCAGGCGGTTGGCCGACTCGTGCGCTTGGGAGCGCAGCGACTCGGCGAAGCCGCGCATGGAGTCCAGCTCCCCGCTCAACGCCTGCAGCTCGGTGTGGTCCCGCAGCGTCACCACGGTGCCCAGGTCGCGGCCGCCGCTGCGGATCTGCGAAGCGTTGACCAGCAGCACCCGCTCGTCGGTCAGGTGCACCTCGTCGCGCACGGCCCGCCCCGAGCCGAGGCTGTCCACCAGGGACTCCGGCAGCCCCAGGTCGGACACCCGCTGCCCCTCGACGGCCCGCGGGTCCACCCCCAGCAGCAGCCCGGCGCCGTCGTTGCACAGCGTCACCCGGCCGGTCGGCGAGACCAGCAGCAGCCCCTCGCGGACCGCGTGCAGGATCGCGTCGTGGTACTCGTACATGCGGCTGAGCTCGGCTGGCCGCAGGCCGTGCGTGTGGCGGCGCAGCCGCGCGCTGACCAGGTAGGTCAGCAGCCCACCCAGCAGCAGCGCCCCGGCCGCGACCAGCACCAGCACACCGACCTGCTGCTCCAGCTCCGCCGAGATCGACCGCACGGTGATGCCGTCGGAGACCAGCCCGACCAGCCGGTGCCCGTCGTCGTGCACCGGCACCACGGCGCGCACCGAGAAGCCGAGCGTGCCGGGGAAGATCTCGGTGAAGACCTGCCCGGCGACCGCCTGCTCGATGTGCCCCAGGAACGGCTGCCCGATGCGCGCCGGGTCGGGGTGGGTGTGGCGGATGCCCTGCGGGGACATGATCGTGATGAAGTCGACGCCGGTGTCGGCGCGCACCCGTTCGGCCAGCGGTTGCAGCGCCGCGCTCGGGTTGGCCGAGACCAGGGCCTCCCGGACGTCCGGTTGCGCCGCCAGGGTGCGGGCCACCGCCACGACCTCGTCGCGGGCCGCGTCCTCGGTGCGCTGCCGCGCGTCGTACCAGGCCAGCGCGGTACCGGCGAGCACCACGACGGCCACCACGACGACCTGCAGCACGAACAGCTGGCGGGCCAGGCTCCAACGTGGTCGGACGCGGCCGGACCAGTTGCGCGCATCGGTGGTGGGCATGGCGGTTCCGGGGACGGCTGCAGTGCGGACCTCCGGAGGTTACACCACGCCCGACCTGCGGAAATCCAGCCGACTGCCGGTCGGCGTGGGAAGCGCCGGGCGGCGGGCGCGTGATCCGGTCGGAAAGCCGACGCCTCCGCTGCATCCGGTCTGCCCGCCCGGTCCGGGAAGCGCCGGTCCGCCGCCGATTGACCGCTCCGGGCACCGCGACATTTGTGAACACAATGAACACAAGCGTGACGTTGGCGTTGCCCGGCGCAGATAGTCTCTTCCCGACCACACCGTGACCTGGGCCACGGGTGGGCCCCGAGTATGACCCGGTTCGCCCAGGCTAGGAGCGCAACAGTGGCAAGCGAAGACGCTGCGGCACCACGTCGCCGGGACCGGACGCACTACCTCTACATCGCGGTGATCGTCGCCGTGCTGGCCGGTATCGCCGTCGGATTCCTGGCCCCCGACCTCGGCAAGGCCCTCAAGCCGCTGGGCACCGGTTTCGTCGACCTGATCAAGATGATGATCTCGCCGGTCATCTTCTGCACCATCGTGCTGGGCGTGGGTGGCGTCCGGCAGGCCGCGAAGGTCGGCAAGGTCGGTGGCCTCGCCCTCGGCTACTTCATGGTGATGTCGGTGGTCGCCCTGGTCATCGGCATGCTGGTCGGCAACGTGCTGCACCCCGGCGAGGGCCTGCAGATCAGCGACGAGATCCGCGGCCAGGGCGCGGAGCAGGCCGGCAAGGAAGCGCAGAGCACCACGGAGTTCCTGCTCGGCATCATCCCGAAGAGCCTGCTGTCCTCGCTGACCGAGGGCCAGGTGCTGCAGACCCTGCTGGTCGCGCTGCTGGCCGGTTTCGCGCTGCAGGCGCTGGGCGACAAGGGCGCCCCGGTCCTGCGCGGCATCGAGCACATCCAGCGCCTGGTGTTCAAGATGCTGGCGATGGTGATGTGGGCGGCCCCGGTCGGCGCGTTCGGCGCCATCGCGGCGGTGGTCGGCGCGACCGGCGTGGAGGCGCTCAAGGGCTTGGCCATCATCATGGTCGGCTTCTACACGACCTGCCTGCTGTTCATCTTCCTGGTGCTGGGCCCGATGCTGTGGATGTTCGCGCGGGTCAACATCTTCTCGCTGCTGCGCTACCTGGGCCGCGAGTTCCTGCTGATCGTGTCCACCTCGTCGTCGGAGGCGGCGCTGCCGCGGCTGATCGCGAAGATGGAGCACCTCGGGGTGAGCAAGCCGGTGGTGGGCATCACGGTGCCGACCGGCTACTCGTTCAACCTGGACGGCACCATGATCTACCTGACGATGGCCTCGCTGTTCATCGCCAGCGCCCTGGGCGACCCGCTCTCGGTGGGCGAGCAGGTGGGCCTGCTGCTGTTCATGATGGTCGCCTCGAAGGGCGCGGCCGGGGTCAGCGGTGCGGGCCTGGCGACGCTGGCCGGTGGCCTGCAGTCGCACCGCCCGGAGCTGCTCGACGGCGTCGGCCTGATCGTCGGCATCGACCGCTTCATGTCCGAGGCCCGCGCGCTGACCAACTTCGCGGGCAACGCGGTGGCCACGGTCCTCATCGGCGCCTGGACCAAGGAGATCGACCGGGACCAGATGAAGCAGGTCTTCACCGGCGAGAGCCCGTTCAACGAGCAGTCCTTCGTGGACGACGACGGCCCGCAACCCGAACCCGACAAGGCGGCCACCAAGAGCTGACCACGACCGAAGGGCCCCTCCGAGCCACCAGCCCGGAGGGGCCCTCCACCGTTCGCGGGGGCGGATTCAGCCGTAGACCATCCAGCCGATGCCGCCGACGACGGCCATGACGGCGGCGACGGCGAGCATGATCGAGAAGCCGCGCGCGGTCTTCCACGTCGCGTAGACGCCACCGACGAGGAAGCCCGCCAGCGCGAGCAGGATGATCGGGAGGACATCGCCCATGCCCGGCAGCGTACCGGGGCCGGTTCCGCGGTCGTGAGCGGCGATGGTGGCCAGGGCGACCACCGACGCTCACG
>NZ_JBEPDU010000043.1:0-68519 GCF_040300525.1 Saccharopolyspora sp. NPDC000359
GCCGGAGGGCGCGCTGTCCGCCGTGGCCATCGCGGCGGCGATCGTGCGCACCCAGCCCGAGGACGCGATCGTGGTCAACGAGGGGGTGTCCTCCGGCGCGGCGTACCCGGCGATCGCCGCGGCCGCGCCACCGCACTCCGAACTGACCAACACCGGTGGCGCGATCGGCATGGGCATGCCGGTGGCCACCGGTGCCGCGATCGCCTGCCCGGACCGGCCGGTGATCAACTTCCAGGCGGACGGCAGCGCCGCCTACACGCTCCAAGCACTGTGGACGCAGGCCCGCGAGCAGCTGGACGTCACGACCGTGATCTGCGCCAACAGCAGCTACGGCATCCTGCGGGCCGAGCTGCGCCGGGCGGGCGTCGAGCAGCCGGGCCCGGCGGCCGCAGGCATGACCAGCCTCGCCGAGCCCACTGTGGACTGGACAGCGGCGGCGACCGGCTTCGGTGTCCCCGCCACCCGGGCGACCACCGGCGGCGAACTCCTCGAAGCGCTGCGCCGAGCGCACGCCGAACCCGGCCCGCACCTCGTCGAAGCCGTGCTGTGACCCGGTTTCAGAGCACCGCGACGCCGAGGACGACCAGCGCCGCGACCTTGAGCACTTCGAGGGCGACGTACCACAGGTGCGCCTTCGAGCGCGGGCCGTCCTCCCCGGCGAGGACCGCGGCGGTGCGTCGTGCCAGCAACGGGCGCACGGCCACGAGTTGGAGTGCCAGCAGCGCGATCGCGGCGGCGCCGGACGCGACCGCCGTGGTCCCAGCCGGAGCGACGACAAGTGCCACCGCGAGGACGACCGCCAGCACCACCTCGGCGGCGTTGAGGGCGCGGAAGACCAGGCGGCCGATGGCCAGTCCGGTGCGCAGGTCCACGCCGGGCGCCCGGAACTTCAACGGTGCTTCGAGGAACGAGATGGCCAGCACCATGCCCAGCCACAGCCAGGTGGCGGCGGTCACCAGCGCGGTCATGCCGCCTCCAGGTCCCGGCTCGGGCCGAACACCTCGAAGTGGATGCTGTCCGCGGCCACGCCCCGGTCGATGAGCTGGCGGCGCACGTGCGCCATGAACGGCAGCGGCCCGCACAGGTAGGCGTCGGCCCCGGCAGGCAGTTCGACGCCGTCGAGGTCGATCAGGCCGCACCGCAGCTGCGGGGAGGCAGGCCGGGTGCCGAGGTCCTCGTACCAGCGGTGCAGCGTGGCGCCGGGGAGCTCGTCGACGAGCGCCTTCAGCTCGGCCCGGTGCGCGTGGCGGGCCGGTGAGCGGTCGGCGTGCAGCACCACCACCTGCCGGTCCGGTGCGGTGCGCCGGAGGTGGTGCAGGAAGCCGATCACCGGGGTGATCCCGATCCCGGCGGAGACGAACACCAGCGGCGACCCGCCACCGGTGAGCACCAGTTCACCGAAGGGCGCGGAGACCTCGAGCTCGTCGCCCTCGAAGACGTTGGCGTGCAGGAAGTTCGACACCTCGCCCGCGGGCGCGAGCTCGTCGCCGGGGACCGCCTTGACCGAGATGGCCACGGCGGCTTCGCCGGGTGCGCGGGTGAGGCTGTACTGCCGGATCTGCCGGGCGCCGTCGGCGAGCCGGACCGCGACCGAGACGTACTGGCCCGGCTGCGCGGCCGGAAGCGGTGTGCCGTCGGGGGTTTCGAGCACGAAGCTGACGGTGTCGGGCGCTTCCTGCACCCGCCGCCGGACCACCAGCGTGCGCCAGACCTCGCCGGGCGCGACCCCAGCCGCGGCGTACAGGCCCCGCTCGACCTCGATGAGCGCGTTGGCCATGTGCCAGTAGACCTCGTCCCAGGCGGCGGCGACCTCCGGGGTCACCGCCTCCCCGAGGACTTCGGCGATCGCAGCGAAGAGGTGCTCGTGGACGATCGGGTACTGGTCGGCGGTGATGCC
Organism: Saccharopolyspora sp. NPDC000359; assembly: GCF_040300525.1. Lineage (NCBI taxonomy): Bacteria > Bacillati > Actinomycetota > Actinomycetes > Pseudonocardiales > Pseudonocardiaceae > Saccharopolyspora > Saccharopolyspora sp. NPDC000359. The sequence continues at coordinate 1,898 of NZ_JBEPDU010000043.1, forward strand.
CAGCGAGGCGTGCTTGTGCCCGATCCGGGCCAGCACCGCCCGGGGGTCCGGGCCCCCGTCGGCCACCAGGAGCGTGGCGTAGGAGGCGATGGCCGCGGCCAGCGCGCGCTGTTGGTCGCCGCGGGCCTGGTTGCCGCGGTTGAACAGGTCGCGCTCCAGCTCGGGGTGCGCGGCGAACAGGCGCCGGTAGAACACCGGCGTGATCTCGTCGATGGCCGCGCCGATCACGGGCAGGGTGGCGCGGACGACGTCGGTCGAGGTGGCGGAGAGCATGGCGATGCCTTCGTGGGTGGGGATGCGGTCGGTCAGGGGCGGGGACCGATCAGCCCGGCGGGCCGGTGGTGAGGGCGAGCAGCAGGGGCCGGGTGGGCGCCGCGGTGACGTCGGCGATGGTCAGCGGGTCCAGCGCGGCGAAGAACGACTCCTGCGCCTGGCGCAGCGCCGACCTGAGTCGGCAACCACCGCGCAGCGGGCACGGGTTGGCGCCGTCGCAGTCCACGACCTCCCCCGGGCCCTCCAGCTCGCGAACGACGAACCCCACCGAGATCTCCTGCGCGCCCGTGGCCAGGCGCAGGCCGCCCGCGCGGCCGCGCCGCGTCTCGACGAGCCCGAGCTTCTGCAGCGCGGTCACGACTTTCGCGGCGTGGGTGTGGCGGACGTGGAGCTGCTCGGCGAGCGACCTGGTCGTCGCCTGGTCGTCCTCGTCGAGCACGGCCAGCCGCATCACGATGCGGAGCGCGAGATCGGTGAACGCGGTGAGCTGCACGAACAGCACGTTAATATATTTCGCATCTAAGATGCGACTTTGGTCGGCGTGAGCTTGTTCATCCCGCCGCTACCGGGAGAAGCCGCGAGTCCCCCCGGGGCGCTGAACCCGGAGGGACTCGCGGACCCCCAGTCCTCAACCCGCGACGGGCATCCGCGCGTCGTCGAGCAGCCCGTGGCGCATGGCGAAGGACGCCGCTTCCAGGCGGGAGTGCACCCCGAGCTTGGTCAGCACCGACTGCACGTGCGTGCGCACCGTCGTCGGTGCCACCCCCAGCTGCTTGGCCATCGCCGTGGTGTGCGCGCCGTCGACCAGTAGGCGCAGGCACTGCCGCTCCCGGGCGGTCAGGTGCGAGGCGAGCCTGCGGGCGTCGGTGGTACCGGCCAGCCGCGGGGTGCGGGTGGCGGCCAGTTCGACGACCACCTCGCCGTCCATCACGCCGCGGATCGCCCCGGCCAGCACCGTCAGCCCGCACATCTTGTTCACGTAGCCCGCCGCCCCCTTGCCCAGCGCCGCGCGCATGCCCTGCACGTCGCCGTCGGCGGTGAGCACCAGGATCCGGGTGCGCCCACCGGCGTTGAGCAGCTCGCCGATCACGTCCAGCCCGTCGCCGTCGGCGAAGAACCGGTCCAACAGGCACAGGTCCGGCCGGTGGGCGCGGACCGCGGCGACCACCGCCCCGACGTTGTCCGCGGTGCCCACGATGCGGTGACCGTGCCGCGGCAGGGTCGCCACCAGCGCGTCGACGAAGATCGTGTGGTCATCGCCGAGTACCAGGTCCGCCATCCCGCCTCACCCCGCCAGGTGCGCGGGGAACACCAGCCGCGCGCAGGTCCCGCCGCCCCGGGCCGGGTCGACGCGCAGCTCGGCCCCGCAGCGCCGGGCCAGCGCCAGCACGATGCCCAGCCCGAGCGAGGCCGAACCGCGCGGACCGCGACCGAATCCCGGTCCGTCGTCGGTGATCTCGACCCGCACCTCCCCCGCGACCTCGCGCGCCGCCACGGTCACCCGACCGCCTCGCCCCGCGGCGCGCACCGCGTTGTCCAGCAGGTTGGACGCCATCCGCCACAGCAGCGTCTGATCGGTGCGGACGGTGATCTCGGCGCCCTCCAGCAGCACCACCGCGGCCGGTCCGCGCAGCGACTTCACCGCGACGAGCTGGGTGAGCAGCTCGCGCAGCGCGAAGGTGTCCTCGCGGGGCCGGTCGCGCAGGTCGACCAGCTGCAGCAGCCGGTCCAGCTCCAGCTCCATCAGCTGCAACCGGTGCAGCGCGTCGCCGGGCAGTCCCGGGGCGGCGCGCAGGCCGTCCGCGAGGTAGGACAGCGTCGCCAGCCCGTGCCCGAGATCGTGCAGCAGGCTGCGCAACTCTGCGCCACCTCGCGAACTCCTCGGCTCGGGCAGCTCAGGTGCCCGAACCGTTCCGGTAATCGTGTGCACAGCGACTCCTCTCCCCCACAGCAGTCCGTGCTAACCGGCACATCGGCTCCTGCACGCGCGGTGTTGCACCTGCTGCAGACCGGGGAGTGCGACTACTCCACGTGCAGAAGGCAATCGGTCGCTCGTGCCGGGACGGGAGTTGCGCGCGCGGCGAACGGCTACGTTGCGTCACTCCGCTCGATACGCCCTGCCGAGGGCTGCCGCCAACTCCCCGATCTCGTGACGGCCGTCCAACCGGGCGCGCGCGGCCGCGGCCAGGCGGGCGGCCTGCTCCGGGTGGTCCAGCAGGTGGGCCACGGCGGTGGCCAGCAGGTCGGGCCGGTGAGGTGGCACCAGGAGCCCGGTCTCGCCGGGCACCACGACGTCGCTGACCGCGTTGACCGCGGTGGCCACCACCGGGACCCCGCAGACCATGGCCTCGACGACCGCCAGCGGCAGCCCCTCGTAGCGGCTGGGCAGGGCGAACACGTCCAAGGCGGGCAGCAGCTGCACCACGTCGTCGCGCTCCCCGGTGAGCACGAGTCGGACCCCCGCCGCGGTGGCCTGGGCCCGCACCCGGTCGGCTTCGGCGCCCCCGCCGATCCACACCCCCACCACGTCGCGGCGGTGGAGGGCGGCCAGCGCGGCGATGAAGTGCTCCGGGGCCTTCTGGTACGTCAGGCGGCCGACCGCGCCGACCACGACGTCCGCGGCCCCCAGCCCGAGCCGCTGGCGGGCGCGCTGCCTGCTCGCCTGCTCGCGGACCGGTGCGGAGTGGTCGACGGCCACGCCGATCGTGCGGATGCGTTCGGGCGGCAGCAGACCGCGTTGCAGCGCCTCGACGGCGACGCCGCTGCCGACGCACAGGGCGAGGTCGGTGATGCGCCCGAGGCGGCGTTCGACCTCGACGTAGGTGCGCCGCCGGTAGGCCGGTTGGAAGCGGTGGAAGCCGAAGCCGTGGAAGGTGTGCACGATCCGGCCCACCCCGGCGCGGCGGGCCGCGACCCGGCCGACCGCCCCCGCTTTCGAGCAGTGCGTGTGCACCACGTCGAACCGCCGCAGCAGCCCGGTCAGCCGGTGCAGGGCGAGCAGGTCGTGGAGCGGCGAGATCGGGGCGCGCAGCGCGGGTTCGACGACGGTCTCCAGCCCCGCCGACTCGGCCTCGGGCAGCAACCGGCCGGAACCGGCGACCACGGTCACCTCGAACTCGGCCGGGTCCAGCGCCTCCGCCCCGCGCAGCGCCACCGCCCCGGCGCCGCCTTCCAGCCGCGTGATGACGGTGGCGACCCGGAGGCTCACCGGGCCAGGTCCGGTGCGTCGTCGGCGCGCATCCCGGCCGCGCAGGCGACGCTGACCGCCTCCAGCTGGCTGTGCACCTGGAGCTTGGCCAGGATGCTGCGGGTGTGCGTGCGCACGGTTTCGGCGGAGATCAACAGCTCCTCGGCGATCTGCGCGCCGCGCTTGCCGTTGACCATGCCGGTCAGCACGTCGCGTTCCCGGTCGCTGAGCACGTCCAGCGGCCCGTTGCGCTGCCCAGCGCGCACCGCGTCCTCCCGCAGTTCCCGCAGCACCGGGCCGAGCAGCTCGGGCGGGTACCAGCTGTGCCCGCGGCAGACTCCCAGCAGCACCTCGGTGAGCTCCTCCAGGCTGCGCTCCTTGGGCACCCAGGCCGCCGCCCCGGCGCGCGCGGCGGCGACGGCTTGGTCAGGCTCGCGGGCGCCGGTCAGCACCACGATCGCGGTGCTCGGCCGGAGCTGCTGCACCTGGGTCACCAGGCGCCCGACGCCCGACCCGACGGGTTCCACGTCGAGGGTGAGCACGTCGGGCTTGGTCTGCCGGATGACGTCGGACAGCCGCGGATCGCTGGTGGCGCAGTGCCCCACGACCCACAGCTCGGTCAGCTCGGCCAGCCGGGCGCTGAGCGCCTCGGCGAGCATGACGTGGTCGTCCACCACGAGCAGTCGCAGCACGTTCACCGCCCCAGCATGGGCGAACCACGACCAGGAGTCCCCCTCCAAGCGCACGAGAACACCTGTCCGAGAGGTGGTTCAGCGCTCCGGGGGCAGGGGTGTGCCGTCAGCGGCGTGGGGGCCGCAGGTGTCGCGGACGACCAGGCGCGTGGGCACGGTGGCGTTGCCGGGGCCCGGGCCGTGCTCGATGATCTCCAGCAGCAGCCGGACGGCGGTCTGGCCCATCTCGCGGAGCGGCTGGTGCACCGTCGTGAGCCCCTTGAGCATCAGCGCGACCTCGGGGCGGTCGTCGAAGCCGATCAGCGCGAGGTCCCTGCCCAGCCGGAGGCCCAGCTCGTGGGCGACGTGGCCGACGGCGGTGGCGATCTCGTCCCACGCCGCGACGACCGCGTCCGGCCGCCCGTCCGGACCGCCGGTGCTGAGCAGGACGCGGATCTCCTCCTCGGAGGGCATCTCGGCCTGACCGCGCAGCACCCGCTGCGGGACGTGCGGCAGGCCCGCGTCCCGCAGCCCGTCCAGGTAGCCCTCGTACCGGGCCTCGGCGAAGGCCAGGTCGGAGGTGCCGCTGGCGAAGGCGATGCGGCGGTAGCCGTGCGCGACGAGGTGGCCGACCGCCTCGCGCACGCCCTCGCGGTTGGTGGTCTCCACGTACGGGATGCCGGGCCGGACGCCGCGGTCATCGAAGGCGACGACCGGCGCACCGGACAGCGGGACGGTCCCCTGGTGCGGCACCACGTCCTCGGGCATGAGCGCGACGATCCCGTCCACCGGCAGGTGCGGGAGGGTCTTGGCGGTGAACTGGCGCTCGGCAGCCCGCCCGGCGGGCAGCGGGAACACCATCACGTGCATCGAGCGGGCGGCGGCTTCCTCCGAGACGCCGTAGACGACGTCCACCAGCCCGCCCCACGGTTCCGACGGCAGCAGCAGGCCGAGCGCGCCGTGCCTGCCGGTGCGCAGCGCCCGGGCACCCGCGCTGGGCACGTAGCCGAGCTCGGCGGCGACCTGCTCGACCTTGCGCCGGGTGGCTGGGGCGACGTCGCCGCGCTGGTTGAGCACGCGCGAGACGGTCGGCTTGCTGACCTCCGCCGCGGCGGCGATGTCGGCGATGGTGGCGCGCCGCTCGGGGGCGGCCCCGCGGGGCGTCCGCCAGGTGTTCGTCACAGCCTCTTCCGCTCCGGTCCTGTCGATAGCCGACACTGGGCTCCCGTTGCTTTTCCGGAACTCCCGCGCAAAATCTACCAGCCGCGACGCAGGTCACAGGATTTTGCCGATCTCCTGTTGCTCCGTTAGGGTGACGCTCGTTCTGAAATCGATTCCGGAAAAGGTTCGGAATCACGTCGTGCCTAGGAGCGCCATGGCCGCCGCCTCCACCCCGCCCCGCTACCTCGACCCGGCAGCCCCGGTCGAGGAGCGCGTCGAGGACCTGCTGTCCCGGATGACCCTCGAGGAGAAGGCGGGCCAGCTCTTCCACCCGGGCACGCTGATGGCCGACGACGGCACCCTGGTCGAGCAGCCGGTGCCCGGCTACGGCATGGCGACCACCCACGAGCTGGTCGTCGAACGCCACATCACGCACATGAACCTGGTCAACGGCGCCGACCCGCGCGCCATCGCGCAGTGGCACAACCGGCTGCAGGAGCAGGCCGCCGCGACCCGGCTCGGCATCCCCGTCACCGTGTCGACCGACCCGCGCCACGGCGTCTTCTCCTCGCCGCTGACGGGCATGACGATGCAGGCGGTGTCGCGCTGGCCCGAGCACCCGGGGTTGGCCGCGCTGCCGGACGCCGAGCGGCGGGTCGAGGAGTACGCCGACGTGGTCCGCCGCGAGTACCTGGCGCTCGGCATCCGCGTCGCGCTCGGCCCGATGGCCGACGTCTTCAGCGACCCCCGCTGGTCCCGCGGCTCCGGCACCTTCGGCGAGGACCCCGCCACCGTCGCCCGCCTGAGCGCGGCGTTCATCCGCGGCTTGCAGGGCGCAGCCCCCGGGCCGGGATCGGTCGCGGCCATGGTCAAGCACTTCCCCGGCGGTGGCCCGCAGCAGGACGGCGAGGACGCCCACGACCGCCGCTTCCCCGACCAGGTCTACCCGGGCCAGCAGCAGGAACTGCACCTGCGGCCGTTCGAGGCGTCGCTGGCCGCCGGTGCGCGGCAGGTGATGACCTACTACGGCCGCCCGGTGGGGGTCGATGGCTGGGAGGAGGTCGGATTCGCCTTCAACCGACCCGTCGTGCAGGGCCTGCTGCGCGACCGGCTCGGCTTCGACGGGATCGTCTGCACCGACTGGAACGTGCTCGACTCCACCGTGATGGGCGGGGTCCACTTCGGACCCAACGCCTACGGCCTGGAGGACTGCTCACCCGCGGAGCGCATCGTGCGAGCCCTCGACGCTGGCGTCGACCAGTTCGGCGGGGACCGGTGCAGCGAGCTGGTCGTGGAGCTCGTCCGCGACGGCCGGGTGGCCGAGGCGCGCATCGACGCGTCGGTGCGCCGAGTGCTGCGCGAGAAGTTCCGCACGGGCCTGTTCGAGCACCGCTACGTCGACCCGGACGAGGCCGCCGAGATCGTCGGTGCCGCCCCGTTGCGCGAGCTGGGCGAGGCCGCGCAGCGCGACTCCACCGTGCTGCTGAAGAACGACGGACCGCTGCTGCCGCTGCGCCGGGGCACGCGCGTGCACGTCGAGGGCATCGATCCGGCCGCGTTCGCCGGCCGCGTCGAGGTCGTCACCACTCCCGAGGACGCCGACGTCGCCGTGGTGCGGCTGCACGCGCCGCACGACACCGAGCAGGAGGGCATCGCGTCGTTCTTCCACCGCGGCACGCTCGAGTTCCCGGCCAAGACCGTCGAGGACCTGCACCGGCTCGCGGCGGAGCTGCCCACCGCGGTCGCGGTGTTCCTGGAACGCCCCGCGGTGCTGACCGGCGTCGAGTCGGCCGCCCACGCCGTGCTCGGCGACTTCGGCAGCGGTGACGCGGCACTCGTCGACGTCCTCACCGGCGCGGCGGAGCCGCTCGGCACCCTGCCGTTCGACCTGCCCTCCTCTGCCGAAGCGGTGGCCGCCGCTGCCGAGGACACCCCGTTCGACACCCGCGATCCCCTGCACCGCTTCGGCTTCGGCCTCCGCTACGGCAACTGACCGCACTCCCATGGCAGGGTCGGAGGAGATGCTTCCATGAGTACACCGCTGCGCGCCGAGGCCGCGCCGCCCCGCGTCGGCGCGCGCTTCATCGTCCTGTTCACACTGGCCACCCTCGGCATCTGGATGGCCATCAACACCCCCGCGATGGTCACCGTCGCACTGCGCGTCGGCGAGGTCGACCAGGCGGGCAAGACCACCAGCTACTCGGTGGTCAGCGGCGTCGGCACCCTGGTCGCGGTGATCGCGAACCCGCTGTTCGGGCGGCTGAGCGACCGCACCACGAGCCGCTTCGGCATGCGCCGCCCGTGGATGATCACCGGCATCCTCGGCACCGCCGTCGGCGCGGTCGTCGTCGGCACCAGCACCGGTCTGACCGGCGTGATCATCGGCTGGCTGCTGATGCAGGCGTTCGCCAACGCCGCCATCGCGGGCACCTTCGCCGTGCTGGGCGACCAGGTCCCCGAGGAGCAGCAAGGCCTGCTGGGCGGCCTGGCGGGCATGACCAGTGGCGGGTCCGTGGTGCTGGGCACCTTCTTCGTCCAGCTCTTCCCCACCGACCCGCTGCTGCAGATGGGCATCCCGGTCGCCGCCGCGCTGGTCTTCCTGCTGCTGTTCTCGGTGCAGCTCAAGGACCGGCGGCTGGACGTGGCGCAGCGCCCGCGGTTCAACGCCCGGGAGTTCGTCGGCAGCTTCTGGTTCAACCCGCGCAAGGCCCCCGACTTCGCGTGGTTCCTGCTGTCTCTTTTCCTGATCTCGGTCGGCATCGGCGTGGTCAGCACCTACCTGGTGTACTTCCTGCAGGACCGGCTGCACGTCCCCACCGGCGACCTGGCCAACGCCGCCTTCCGCGCCAACCTCGTGCTGATGGCGGTCAACACCGCGGTGTCCTTCCTCGCCGGGTACGTCTCGGACCGCATGGACCGGCGCAAGCCGCCCTTCGCGTTCGCCGCGGTGATGGCGGCGCTGGGCATCTCGATCATGGTCCTCGGCGGCAGCATGCCCTGGGTCTACGTCGGCATCGCGCTCGTCGGCGTCGGCTACGGCAGCATGTCAGGTGTCTACCTCAGCTTCGCGATGGCGACCCTGCCGGACAGCGACAACACCGCACGCGACCTCGGCATCGTCAACATCGCGCTGACGCTGCCGTTCTCGCTGGTCCCGTTCGCCGCCCCTGCGGTCCTCGCCATCGGCGGTGGCTCCAACTACACCGCGCTGTTCCTCGTCGGCGGCGCGCTGTCCCTGCTCGGCTGGCCGGTGCTCGCCCGGATCCGCAAGGCGCGCTAACCGCCGGTCACGACGGGGTGTGGTCGAGGGTGTGGCGGTGCGGGCTGCGCCAGCGGCCGGAGGACTTCGCCAGGAAGGCGGCGGGGATCGCGTACAGGGCGATCCCCGCGTCCAGCACCCGCATCGGCAGGAACAGCCACGCCACCAGCAGGTAGCGGGGTTGGCGCTGCAGCACCGCCACCGCGCAGGTCAGCACCAGGTCCGGGACCAGCACCCCGAACAGCAGGGCGGAGGGCGAGGCGAACCCGGTGGCGAGCTGGTGGGCCTCGCCGATCACCGGTGCGGCGAGCGCCCCGGGCAGCACGGCGGGCAGCAGGAGCAGCACGGCCACGACCGGCAGCACCACCAGCAGCAGGCTGCTGGTCAGCATCTCCAGCAGCAGCAGCGCGAGCATGGCGGTGAACAGGTTCGCCCGCGGCGGGTGCAGCCGCACCGTCTGCCACAGGCCCAGCGCCCAGCGCTTGCACTGCTTGACGTAGTCCCCGAGCGTGCCCGGGTCCTGGGTGGCGGCCACCGCCGCCGGGGTGAAACCGACCTTGCCGAGCCGCTTCTGGTACACCTCGAACGTCATGTTGAAGTCCTCGATGACCAGCCCCGGCGGGTTCACCTCGATGTGCGGCAGCACTCCGGTGCGGTACATGCTGGCGAAGCCGGGCACGATGTGGGTGGCGTTGACCCGCCGCCAGGTCTGGCCGAACTTCAGCAGGTACTGCGTCATGGTGTAGATCCGCTCCCGGTGGAAGGCGACCAGCTTGCCGATCGGGCCGAGCCCGCGCCCGCGCCAGGTCGTCGTGACGCACCCGGCCACCGCGACCACCTCGGGGTCGTCGAACAGCCGCAGCGCCGCGTCGAAGTAGCCGGGCTGCACGTGGGTGTCGGCGTCCAGCAGCATCACCACCGGGTAGCGCTCGACCAGCTCGAACCGGTGGATCGCCTCCTGCAGCGCACCGGCCTTGCCGACGTTTCGGGCGGTGCTGATCACCCGCACCCCGCACCCACTGGCCAGCTCCACGGTGCGGTCGGTGGAGCCGTCGGAGACGACGTGCACGTTCGCGGCGGGCACCAGGGCGGTGATCGCCGCGATGCTGTCGACGATCACCGCTTCCTCGTTGTGCGCGGGCATCAGCACCGCGACGTCACCGACCCCGAGCCCGCCCTCGAACCGGTCGCGGTCGACCACCGCGCCACCGGAGCTGCGGCGGTCGCGCCAGCGCCGCGCCGAGCCGTCCAGCAGCCGCAGCAGCCCGATCACGCCCCACAGCGTGAAGTTGGCGCCGAACACCGCGATCGCCAGCAACCACCACGGAACCATCCCGCCCTCCCCAACCCCGGCCGGTCACTTCTCCACCGGCAGGCTGCGCGCGAGCTCGTGCCAGGTCTCGGTGTCCTCGTAGCCGAACATCCACAGGTAGACGCCGCCGATGCCCGCGCCGCGCGCCGCCTCGAACTTCGCCTTGGAGCTGGCCGCGTTCTCGAACCACACCTCGTGCGCGCGGCCCTGCTCGTCGGTGTAGCGGAACCACGGCGACTGGGCCGCCGCGTCGTACTGCGGCCGCGCCCGGTGCTCGGTGGCCAGCTGGAACGCCTTCAACCAGGTCACCCCGCTGCCCTCCCCGCCGACCACCCAGTCGTAGCCGTAGAGCGGCACGCCGAGCACGATCCGCTCGGGCGGGATCTGGGTCTTGGCGTAGTCAAGCACCGACCGGATCCAGCCGATCGGGGCGACGGCACCCGGCGGCGAGGTGTTCCAGTGGAAGTCGTAGCCCATCAACCGGACCTGGTCGGCGGCCGCGCCGATGGCCGCGTAGTCCTGGGCCACGTTGCGCTCGTCGTACCCGGCGTCGGAGTCCTTGGCGAACACCGCCACCGACAGCGTCCTGCCCACCGCGTCCAGCGCCGCGCCGAGCTCGGTGACGAAGTCGGTGAACACCTGCCGGTCCCCGGCGCGCAGGTTCTCGTAGTCGATGTCGATTCCCGCGTAGTCCTCCCGCTCCACCAGCTCGACGATCTCGGTGACGTGCCGGTGCCGCCGCGCCGGGTCGTGCAGCACCGCGGCCACCGGCTCGTAGGCCCAGCTGCCGTCGGTGATGTTGGCCAGCGACGGCACGACCGGGATCCCGGCCTGGCGCAGCTGCGCGATCCGGCTGCCGACCTCCGCGGTCTGCTCCGGCGGGTACTGCTCCAGCACCCGACCGCTGGGGTCCAGCCCGTAGATCCAGGGCGAGACCTCGTTGACCGAATCCCGGTGCTTGGCCACCACCTCGGTGCCGTGCCCCAGGTTCCAGAACGGCAGCGAGGCGACCACCACGGGGCTCTGCGCCACCGGACCGCCCCCGCGCGGCACCACCATGAACGCCACCACCAGCACCGAGATCGCGACCAGCGCCAGCAGCCAGACCGACCCGCCGAACCGGCTGGGGGTGCGGACGCGGTGCGCCGCACCGGGCCCGCTCGGCGGCGCTTCGACCCGCTCGCGCACGGGGCGGGAGATCGGTCGCATGTCGCCTCCGATCCCTCAGGCGGTGGCCGGTTCGCCGGACCGCGCCTGCTCGTCGACCACCGCGCGAATGATGTCGTCCAGGCTGCGCTGCGGGCGGAAGCCGATCAGCTCCCGCGCGCGGGAGCAGTCCGGGACGCGCCGCTGCATGTCCTCGTAGCCCGGCCCGTAGGCCTCCTCGTAGGGCACCTGGATGGTGCTGCTGGGCGATCCGGTGGTGGCGATGATCCGCGCCGCCAGGTCCTCGATGGACACCTGCTCGGTGCTGCCGAGGTTGACCGCCATGCCCTGCGCGCGGTCCAGCAGCACCAGCCGGACCAGCGCGGGCACCACGTCGGCGACGTGGCAGAAGCAGCGGATCTGCCGGCCGGTGCCGAAGATGGTCAGCGGCCTGCCCTGCAGCGCCTGCCCGACCATCCGCGGGATGACCATCCCGTAGCGGCCGCTCTGCCGCGGGCCCACGGTGTTGAACAGCCGCACGATCACCGCCCGCAGCCCGAGCTCGCGCACGTAGGAGCAGGTCAGGCTCTCGTCGATGGCCTTGGCCTCGGCGTAGGTCCAGCGGGACTTCAGCGGCGAGCCGATGATCCGGTCGTCCCCCTCGACCAGCCCGACCTTGGTGTTCTTGCCGTAGATCTCGCTGGTGGAGGCGATCAGCGCGCGGGTGCCGTGCCGCAGCGCGGCGTCGAGCACGTTCTCGGTGCCGTGGACGTTGGTCAGCATGGCTTCCCGGGTGCGGTCCTGGATGACGAACGCGCCGACCGCGGCGGCCAGGTGGAACACCACGTCCGCACCCGCCATCACCTCGTCGACCAGTCCCGCGTCCAGGATGCTGCCCCGCACGAACCGCAGGTCCGGGTGCTCGACCGGCAGGTTCAACCGCCGCCCGGTGCTCAGGTCGTCCAGCCCGACGACCTGGTGCCCGTCGGCCAGCAGCTGCTCGACCAGGTGCGATCCGATGAATCCGGCGGCGCCGGTGACCAGTGCGCGCATCACGCCCTCCCCGCCGGGACGGCGGCGTGGTGCCGCTGCCAGAGCTGCGCGTAGAGGTCGTCAATGCGGCTGGTGACCGCCTCGATGCCGTACCGCGCGCGGATCGCGGGTTCGTCCGCGCGCGGCCGGGCGGCCACGAGCTCCGCGGCGATCTCGGCGCGCATCCGCTCGGCGTTGCCCGGCACCTGGCGGGCCCGGTCGGTGTTGATGCCGACCAGCGCCGGGCAGGTGGTGTAGAGCACCGGCAGGCCGTTGGCCATCGCCTCCAGCACCGACAGGCCGAAGGTCTCCTGCTTGGAGGAGGCCACGAACAGGTCCAGCGCGGAGAGCACCGCGGCCACGTCGTGCCGCTGCCCGGCGAAGATCACGTGCTCGGCGACCTCGTGCGCGCGGGCCACCGCCGCCAGCCGCTCCCGGTCCGGGCCGTCACCGACGACCAGCAGCTTGGTCCGCTGCCCCAGCAGCGGCGCCACCGCCTCGATGACCAGGTCGAACCGCTTGTTGGGGTCCAGCCGCCCGAGCACGCCCACCACGTGGGCGTCCGGGCTGGTGCCCAGCTCCTGGCGGACGCGGTCGCGGGCGGCGGCGTCGAACTGGACCCGGCCGAAGTCGACCCCGTTGGGGATGACGGTGATCTTGCGCGGCGGCATCCCCCACCGGCGCAGCCGGTCGGCGACGGTGTCGGAGACCGCGATGGTGGCGTCCGAGCACAGGTCGGTGCCCAGGTACAGGGCGCGCACGCCCAGGGTCATCCGCCGCCGCTCCAGGTGGGTTTCGCCGATCGAGTGCTCGGTGGAGACCACCACCCTCGTCCCGGCCAGCCGCGCGGCCAGCCGCCCGTACACGCAGGCCCGGTACAGGTGGGTGTGCACCACGTCGTAGCGGCCGGAGCGGATCACGTCGCGCAGCTTGAGCACCGCGCTGACCTGGGTGTTGCGCGTCATGCCGAGGTCGCGCACGCGCACCCCGTCGCCGGCGATCATCCCGGCCACGTCGCCGGGGTTGTACAGCGACACCACCTCGGCGTCGTGCCTGGTGTGCTGCAGCACCTGCCGCAGCTGCAGCTCGGCGCCCCCGACGCCGAGCCCGGTGATCACGTGCAGGACCTTCATCCCTCTCTCCCCCAATGTCGTCCGCCCCGGGTGCCCACCCGGGTCAGTTGCGCGCGAAGCCGACGCGCCGCCTGGTCCGGCGGTGGGCTCCTGGTCGCGGTCGTGCCGGGCGCCGGTGGCGCGGGTTCCCGCCGCCGAGCTCCCAGCGGAGGCAGGCCGTCACCGATGCCCGGAGCACGACCGCGACCGTGCGGAGCAGGATCACCGCGTCCCCCTGCGGCGACCACTGCTCGATGTACTGGTTGTCGAAGTCCACCCGGTCCGGGATGGAGGTGTCGCCGTGCAGGCCGTGCACCTGCGCCCAGCCAGTCATCCCGCCGGGCACCCGGTGCCGGTCGCCGTAGCGCGGGACCTCGCGGCCGAAGTGCTGGGCGTAGTGCGGGCGCTCCGGCCGCGGGCCGACCAGCGACATCTCGCCGCGCAGCACGTTGATCAGCTGCGGCAGCTCGTCCAGGTGCGTGCGGCGCAGCCACTTCCCGAGCGCGGTGCACTCCTCGGCGGGCACCGCCCAGCCCTGCGCGGCACCGACCCGCACCGTCCGCAGCTTGAGCACCTGGCTGGTGCGCCCCGGCCCGGTCACCCGCAGCTGCCGGAAGAACGCCGGTCCCCCGCTGTCGACCCGCACGGCGACGGCCAGCACCAGCAGCAGCGGACCGAGCAGTGCCAGCATCAGTCCACTGAGGACGACGTCGAACGCGCGCTTGGCCGCCGTCCCGGCCCCGCCGTGCCCGGACCGGCGCAACGGCACCAGCGGCACGCCCCAGAGCTCGTCCAGCGCGGCGCGCGGCAAGGCCGCGCCGAGCTCCGGCAGCCTCGGTACCACGCACACGTCAACGGTCAGCGGCCAGTTCGACCGCAGCACCGTCACCAGTGCCGCCTCGGTCGCGTCGTCGGGGCAGACCAACACCCGGGAGATGCGGTCGGCGGCGGCCAACTCACCCTCCACTTCGGACACATCGATTCGCCGTGGCCGCAACCCGAACTCCGGGTGCTCCCGCGCGCGCTCGGCGAGCCGCTCGGCGAGTTCCCCTGAGCCGATGACCAGCGTCGGCTCGTCGAGCACCCCACGCCGGTAAGCGCAGCGCAGCGCCGCGTAGAGACCCCCGCGCGCCAGCAGCAGCCCACCGAAGCTCGACACCGCGAGGAGCGGGCCGCTGGGGAGCCACGGCGCGAGCAGCACCAGCGGCAGCCCCGAAGCCACCGCCAGCTGCGGCACCTGGTCGGACACCCGCAGGCAGATCCGCAGCCGGTGCTGCCCCTGGGCTGCCAGCAGCAGCCACGCCAGCAGCGCGAACACCACGTCGAACAGCCAGTCCGCACCAACCACCGGCCCCACCAGCAGCAGCGCGACCAGGTCGGCCGCCGGGAGCAGCCGACCCCCGGCCCGCCCGCGCACCAGCGGTCGCGCCCCGGGCGTGCTCGCCGGGCGCGGCCGGGGCGCGGCGGTGCCGGTCATGCTCATCCGGCACCTCCGACGACCAGCGGGCGCGTCGAGCTGCGCTCCACCCGCGCGGTGATCCGCCGGACCGCGTAGTCGGCCCCGTAGACGAACCGCATGACCGGGCCGTGGCTGGGCGCCACCAGCGGGCCGGTGAAGTACAACCCCGGCACCGAGGACTCGAAGTCCGCGTCCACCCGCGGCGTCCCGCCGACCAGGGCGATCGAGGACCGCAGCGCGCGCCCGACCATCGGCAGGCTGCTCAGCGACGGCGGGTAACCGGTGGCGCAGATGACGTGGTCGGCGGTGAACTCGCGGACCTGACCACCGGCCCGCACGCCCAGGCGCACCTGGTCGCCGGTCGGTTTGGCCCAGTCCAGCCGGTGCCCGACGTGCACCGGGAAGCAGCCCTCCACCCGCTCCCGCAGCCACCAGCCGCCGGCCGGGCCGAGCGCGGTGCGCGCCCGCTGGACGCGCACCTGCTCCGGCAGGTGCCGGAACCAGGCCGGGCGCTCGGAGTAGAACCAGGTGGACAGCCCGGAGCCCAACCCGGCCTCGGGTTCCCGCACCCGCCGCCACCACGGGCGGTCCGGCAGCAGCGGGTAGCCGTTCCAGTTCAGCCTGGGCGTGCGCGCCACCAGCCGGGTGCAGGCGCCGTTCTCGTGCAGCAGCGCGGCGGTCTCCAGCGCCGACTGCCCGGCACCGACCACGATGACGTCCTGGCCGTCGAAACCGCTGAGGTCCTGGTGCGCCGAGCTGTGCGTGCACAGCTCGGCGGGCAGTTCCGCCAGCACCTCCGGGATCCGCGGGAAGTGCTCGACACCGACCGCGACCACCACCTGCCGGGCGTCGACCCGCTGCCCGTCGTCGAGCACCAGCTCGAACCAGCCGGGCCGCTGCGCGATGTCGGCCACCAGCCGCTCCTCGACCTCCAGGCCGCGGCCCTGCTGGAACCAGTCGCCGTAGTCCAGGAAGTCGCGCAGCGACACCGGGATCCCGTAGTCGGCGTAGCGCTTGCCGGTCTCCAGGCAGAAGTTGCGCAGCGTGTGCGCGCCGTCCGGGTCGGACAGGTTGGAGGCGAAGCCCTGCGACTTGAGGAACATGCCGCGCGGCATGTGCGCGCGCCACAGGTGCATCGGCAGGCCGAACTGCCGGTGCGACACCCCGGCCCGGCGCAGGTGGGCGGCCAGGGAGAGCCCGTACGGCCCAGCGCCGACCACGGCCACATCCACGAGATCGTTCATCTGTTCCGCCTCTCCGCAGTTCACTGTGGTGGTTGTGCTCTCAGCACTCCTGGTGCCCGGTCCGCGTCACGTCCCCCTCGGGGTGCGGTCGACGTGCCTGGGCAGGCGCCCTCAACGCCTCCCGGGGTGCCCCGCGTCGTAGTTGCGCCCGGGGGCGTACCGCGGTTCGGCCAGCTCCGGGTGGTGGGTGCGCCGTCGCCGCCACGGCCGGGCCACCGCGCGGCAGACCATCCAGGTGCACATCAGGGCGAAGGGCAGCAGGTCGTCGCGGGCGAACCAGGCCCGCTCGTGCACCCGGCGGTTCGACCCCAGCCAGGACCACAGCCCGAGCTCGCCGCTGGACCAGTAGCGCAGCGCCCCGATCGGGTCGTAGTTCTCCACCTGGAACCGGCGGCCGACCTCGGGTCGCCCGGTCGGCACCGGCTGCCCGGTCAGGTCCAGGTAGGACGCCAGCGCCACGTCCATCCCCGCGCTGTCCCGGAACAACCGGAACTGCGCGCCCAGCCGGGGGTTGAAGTCGAGCAGCTTGTACTGCTGGTCCCGCTCGTCCCACCGGAAGTCCAGGTCGACGATGCCGGTGTAGGACAGCTTTTCCAGCAGCGTGCTGGCCGAGCGCAGCAGCGAGTCGTTGTCCACGCAGCGCCCCAGGCTGGTCAGCCCGGCGTGCGCCGGGTAGGACCTCTCCTTGACCCCGGTGAAGGCCGGGCGGCACACCGACTCGCCGTCGCAGTAGCCGTGGAAGAACCAGTCGTAGCCGGGCCCGCCGGGGATGTGCTCCTGCAGCATCAGCTCGCCCGGGCTCCCGCAGTCGCGGAACAGCGCGGCGAGCGCGTCCTCGTCGTCGACGATGGTGGTGCTGCGCACCCGGCCGGTCGCCTGCCACGGGGTGGCGAGCTTGGCGACCAGCGGGTAGCCCACCCGGTCGGCGAACTCCAGCGCCTCGTCCCAGGAACCGACCAACCCCGCCTGCGCGCACGGCACGCCCAACCGGCGGCACAGCTGGTGCAGCGTGTACTTCCCGGCCACCTGCCGCGGCAGGTCGTGCGGCGGCTGGGCGAACTGGAACCACATGCGCAGCGGATCGCCGTGCTCGGCCAGGAAGATCGCCGCCGCGTCGTCGGTGGGGATCAGCACCGCCGTGCGCCCGATCCGCTGCGCCAGCTGCATCAGCCCGAACCGGATCGCCTCCGGGTCCTCGGGATTCGGGCTCCACAACCACCGCCCGCGCACGTACCGCGAGTGCGCGGCCGGGGCCAGCGAGTCCTCGTGCACCGCGTACACCGGGACCCCGGCGCGGCCGAGGCTGCGGATCACCCCGAGCCCGCCGTGGTGCAGCACGTTCGGGTCGAGCTTGAACACCACGGCGGGCGTGGACGTGTCGAACATCGGCAGCACCTCACAACACGCGCCGGTGCGGCACGGAGTCGAACTGGTAGGTCGCGTCGAGCACCTGCGGGCAGTCCCGGGCCCAGCTGTAGTCGGCCCCGGGGTGCGCGGTGTGGATCACCGCGACGTCCCAGTCCCGGCCGCGCGGCGCGGCTTCGCTGGTCATCCGGGTGCCGTCCGGCAGCTCGATCTCCGGCAGCAGCGGGTCGTGGTAGTGCACGTCGACACCCAGCCGCCGCAGCCCGGCCAGGATCGGCAGCGCCGGGGACTCCCGCAGGTCCCGCACCCCCGCCTTGTAGCTGACCCCGGCCAGCAGCACCCGCGCCCCGGAGTGGTCCACGCCCGCTTCGCCGAGCATCTCCACCACCCGCTGCACCACCCGGCTCGGGCGCTGGTCGATCGAGTGCATGGCCTGCTCGATCAGCGGCGCCGACAGCCCGCGCCGCCCCAGCTGCCACAGCAGGTAGTGCGGGTCGCAGGGGATGCAGTGCCCGCCGACGCCGGGTCCGGGGAAGCTGCCCAGGAACCCGTAGGGCTTGGTGCCCGCCGCGACGGTGACCTCGATCGGGTCCAGGCCGAGCACCGCGCAGGCGTCGGCGATCTCGTTGGCCAGCGCCAGGTTCACCGCGCGGAAGATGTTCTCGTAGAGCTTGGTCAGCTCGGCGGCCTCCGGGGAGCTGACCAGGTAGACCCGGTCGGTCATCCGCCGCACCACCTCGGCCGCGCGCTGCGCGCACCGCTGCGTGACACCACCGACCACGCGCGGGGTTTCCCGCTGCACGTGGTCGAAGTTGCCGGGGTCGATGCGCTCGGGGCTGAAAGCCACGTGCACCTCGTCACCGACCAGCAGGCCGCGCTCCCGCAGCGGCTCCACCAGCAGCTGCCGGGTGGTGCCGACGTAGGTGGTCGAGGTCAGCACGATCACCTGACCGCGCTGGGCGTGCGACACGGCGGTCCGGCAGGCCGCGCGCAGGGCCGCCAGGTCCGGGGCGCGCGCGGCGTCCACCGGGGTCGGCACGCACACGATGACCGCGTCGGCCTCGGCCAGCGACGCCGGGTCGCAGGTCAGCTCCAGCCCGCCGCCGTCCAGCGCGGCGGCCAGCCCGCGCCGCTGCTCCGCGGGCAGGTCGACCTCGCCCGCCTTGATCTCGCGGAGCCGCTCCTCGCTGACGTCGAAGCCGATGACCTGCGTCGTGGCGTCGTGCAGCGCGCAGGCGGTGGGCAGCCCGACGTAGCCGAGCCCGACGACCGCCACCACCTCGGTGCGCTCCGGCGCGGTCGGTTCGAAGGCGATCAGCCGGTCGGTCAGCAACCGTTCCCGCCCGTTGATCGCCAGCGACAGCGAATGTCCGCTCACGGTCCCTCCCCCAGTCCGCCGTGCCCGCTGCGAAGAACCGTCCCACCCGCCCGGCCACCGGGGTCTCCTCCACCGAGGTGAACACCCTTACCGAAACTTGAGGACACGTCCCCCACTCGCGCCCCACACCCCGGGCACCACGATGCGAACCAGGCGTCCAACTTCCCTTGGAATCGCGGTGGTCCGGGTCAGGAGGCGCGGTCAGCGGAGTCCGGTGAGCCGGTGGCGGAGGTGCTTGGCGCGCAGGCGCAGCGCGCCGTCGCGGTCGCCGACGTAGGTGCGCGGCAGCGCGAGCGGGCCGGACACCTCCGAGCGCCAGATCGCGCACCCGTACTCGTAGCCCGCCGCCGCCACGGTGTCCACCACCCGCTGGTCGACGTCGCCGTACGGGTAGCAGAACCCGGCGACGTCCTGGCCGGTCAGCTCGCGCAGCAGGTCCCGGCTCTCGACCGCCTCCGCCACCAGCTCGTCACCGTCCAAGTAGGACATGTGCTGGTGCAGTAGCCCGTGCGAGCCGATCTCGACCCCCGCGGCGGCGACCTCCCGCACCTCGTCGGCGGTCATCAACCGCTTGCGCGGGCCCGCCGGATCCCACTCGTTGTCCCCGCCGATCCGCCCGGCGATCACGAACACGGTGCCGGTGCACCCGTGCCGCCGCAGCGCGGGCACCACGTTGCGCGCGAAGTCGGCGTAGCCGTCGTCGAAGGTCAGCCCGACCAGGCCGCGCGCCTCCCCGGCGTGGCGGGCCAGCAGCAGCTCGCGCATCGACACCCCGCGCAGCCCGTTGTCCCGCAGCCAGCGCAGCTGCTGGTCGAAGCGGTGCGGGTCGACCGTCACCAGGTACGGATCGCGCTGGTGGACGGCGACCGAGTGGTACATCAGCACGTACGGGAACGGACGTCCGGTGTCTCGCCAGGTCCGCTTGCCCACGATCTGCGTCATGGCTGACCGCTCCCCCTCGGCGACTCCGACCCGGTGCGGGTGCACCCCACCGGTCCGCCGAGCCTAAGCAGCGATCAGCACCTTCAGATCCGACCGCCGGAGTACGCGCCCTACCGCATCAACACGGCCTACAGGTCCCCGTACTCGCCGACGCGGCGACCGGCGACCCAGGTCTGCAGCGTGCGTGTCTGCCAGCGCGCCCGGCCGGGCGGCGGGTCCAGCGGGTCCTGGTCGAGCAGGACGAAGTCGGCCCACTTGCCGGGTTCGAGGCTGCCGAGCACCCGCTCCTGGTGCGCGGCGAACGCGGCGTCGAGGGTGAACGAGCGCAGCGCCTCGTGCGGGGTCATCGCCTGCTGCGGGTACCAGCCGCCGACCGGCTTCCCGTCGCGGTCGGTGCGGGTGATGGCGGCGTGCAGCCCGTCGAACGGGTTCTCCGAGGACACCGGGAAGTCCGAGCCGGAGGCGATGGTGATGCCCTGCTCCAGCATGGTCCGCCACGCGTAGGCGCCCGCGATGCGCTGCGGGCCGACGCGGTCCTCTGCCATGTTCATGTCGTCGGTGGCGTGCACCGGCTGCATCGAGGCGATGATCCCGTGGCGGCGCAGCCGCGGGATGTCCTCCACCGCGAGAATCTGCGCGTGCTCGATGCGGTGCCGCATGTCCCCGCCGCCCTCGGCCAGCGCGGCCTCGTAGGCGTCGAGCACCATCCGGTTCCCGGCGTCGCCGATTGCGTGCGTGGCGACCTGGAAGCCGTCGCGCATCACCTGCGTGACGCGGTTGCGCAGTTCGGCGGCGTCCAGCTGCGGCAGCCCGGAGTTCTCCGGGTCGTCGCTGTAGGGCGCGAGCATCGCGGCGCCGTGCGAGCCGAGCGCACCGTCGATGTAGAGCTTGACGGTGCGGACCCGCAGCATGTCGTCGGCGAAGGAGTCGCCGCGCGCCTGGGCGCCGAGCTCGCGGTAGGCGTCGTAGGTGAGGAACGAGTTGGTGCGGATGGTCAGCTCGCCGGAGGCGGCCAGCTGGTGCAGGACGGCGAGCTCGGCGGCGCTGGTGCCCGCGTCGCTGACCGAGGTCATGCCCACCTCGTGCAGCTTGCGCTGCGCGGCGAGGAAGTTCTGCTTGATGTCCTCGGTGGTCGGCTTCGGCAGGTGGGTCTCGACGAGGTCCTGCGCGGCGTCGACGAAGGCCCCGGTGGGTGCGCCGTCGGGTCCGCGCACGATCTCCCCACCGGGCGGGGTCGGGGTGTCGCGGGTGATGCCGACCTGCCGCAGCGCGGCGGTGTTGGCCACCCCCGCGTGCCCGTCGACCCGCACCAGCCACACCGGCCGGTCGGGCACCACGGCGTCCAGGTCGGCGGCCGTCGGCAGCCGCCCCAACCCCCAGATCACGTCGTTCCAGCCGCGACCGAGGATCCACGGCCGGTCGGGGTGCTCCGCGGCGAAGGTCCCGAGCGCCCGCACCGCCTCGTCCAACGATCCGGTCCCGGCCAGGTTGAGCTGCGAGACGTTGGCCCCGAGCTGCCCGAAGTGCCCGTGCGCGTCGTGCAGGCCGGGGATGAGCACCCGTCCCCGCCCGTCGATGCGCTCGGCGCCCCCGGCGTTGGCCACGTCGAGCCCGCCGACGCGCCCGTCGGCCTCGACCAGCAGGCTGGTGAACTCAAGCGGCCCGTCCGGGGTCAGGGTGAAGCCGCGCACGTTGTCGATCAGCACCCGGCCGCCCTCGCGCGCGCCACCCGGCGCACCGCTGGAGCACCCGGCGGTGACCGCCACCCCGGCGGTGGCCAGTCCGACGAGCTTGAGGAACTGCGCCCGGGAGATCCGGGGCTGTGGGGAACGCCGACAGCACTGCTGGCACATCGCCGACCTCCTCGGTGATCATCCGCCCAGCGAAGGTATGCCCACCTCGTTGCAGAGTCAATGAACCGCCGGTGGGTGAACCGCCCGCCGAGCCCGCACCCTGCTGGCGCCCACCCCCAGCACCCCTCGGGCCCGGCTCAGCCGGCCGGCGCGGTGTCGCCGCAGGACTCCAGCACCGCGGCGAGCGCGACCGCGAGGTGGTCGCGCTCCTCCGGAGGCAGCCCCTCGACGAGCCGGGCCTCGTTGGCCAGGTGCAGCGGCAGGACCTCGTCGATGACCTGCAGCCCCCGCTCGGTGAGCTGGACCTTGACCGAGCGCCGGTCGACCTCGTCGCGCACCCGGGCGACCAGGCCCTTCTTCGCCATCCGGTCGACGCGCAGGGTGATCGCCCCGGTGGTGACCAGCGATTCCTTGAGGAAGGTCCCGGCGGTCAGCGCGTAGGGCTCCCCGGAGCGCCGCAGCGTGGACAGCACGTCGAACTCCCCGGGTTCGAGGTCGTGCTGGGCGAGGAAGTCCTTGATCTCCTTGTCCCACATGCGGGACAGCCGCATGATCCGGCCGACGACGCCGAGGGGCGTGAAGTCCAGCTCAGGCCGCGCCCGGCGCCACTGCTCCAGCACCGCGGACACCGCATCCGCCATGGGTCCACCTCCGGTTCCAAATATCTGAGCGCTCATTTAATTGACACTCATGCGAGCACTGGTTATCTTAGCACTCGTCTAGTTGGTGGCGGCCCGGACGAAAACACGGTCCGCGCGCCCCACCCCCACCCGAGGAGCACGACGTGTCCTACCCAGATCCCCGCTACTTCGGCGAGCACGGCGAGATCAGCGCCACCTTCCGGCCCGCGACCGCCGCGCCCGACTTCGTCGCCAAGCCCGTCACCAGCGACGGCCAGGGGACCACCTACCACTACCTGTCCACCACCGCCTCCACCGGCGGCGAGTACGGCCTGTACCGGGTGGACATGGGGCCGGAGGCCGCCGGGCCCAGCACGCACTTCCACAAGGCGATGTCGGAGGCCTTCTTCGTCCTCTCCGGCACCATGCGGCTGTTCGACGGGGAGCGCTGGATCGACGCCACCTCGGGCGACTACCTGTACGTGCCCGTGGGTGGCCTGCACGCCTTCCGCAACGAGTCCGGCGAACCGGCCTCGATGCTGATGCTCTTCGCTCCCGGCGCGCCCCGCGAGGAGTACTTCGAGGGCATCACCGAGCTCGGCGACCTCACCGACGAGGAGCGCGCGGAGTTCTTCGTGCGCCACGACAGCTTCTTCGTCTGATCCTGCCGAACCGCCTGAACCGAGCTGCCGAACCCAGCTGAACCGCAGAAGGAAAGAACCATGACCAACGTCGCCGTCATCCACTACTCCTCCACCGGCAACATTCACTCCATGGCCAAGGCCGCCGCCGAGTCCGCCGAGAAGGCTGGCGCCGAGGTCCGGCTGCTCAAGGTCGCCGAGCTGGCGCCCGCCGAGGTCATCGCGACCAACCCGGCCTGGGCCGAGCACGCCGCGGCCACCGCCGAGCTCCCCGAGGCGAGCCTGGCCGACGTGGAGTGGGCCGACGTCCTGCTCTTCGGCACCCCGACCCGCTTCGGCCTGCCCGCCGCGCAGCTCAAGCAGTTCCTCGACACCACCGGTGGCCTGTGGTTCCAGGGCAAGCTGGTGAACAAGGTCGTCTCCTCGTTCACCTCCACCTCGACCGGCCACGGCGGCCAGGAGAGCACCCTGTTGGCGCTGAACAACACCTTCTACCACTGGGGCGCGATCATCGTGCCGCCCGGCTTCGCCGACCCGGTCCAGTTCGACGCGCTCAACGGCAACCCGTACGGCGCGAGCAGCGTCTCCGCCAACAACCCGGACAACGTGGCCGAGGCGAACCTCGCCGCGGTCGAGTTCCAGGCCCGCCGCGCCGTGGAGATCGCCTCGGCGCTGCAGCGCGGGTTCGCCACCGCCTGAGCGGCCCTGGTCGCGCCGGTCACCGTCCTGTTCGGACCCACCGGCGCAGCCGCTCCCACGACGTACTAGCCGTTCTCGAGGAAGGTGAGCACATGGTCGACACCGAGGTTCGACCCGGTGTGACGGTGATCGGGTTGGGTGAGATGGGTTCAGCCCTCGCTGGGGCGTACCTGGGCGCCGGGCACCGGACGACGGTGTGGAACCGCACCGCGGCACGGGCGGACGCGCTGGTCGCCCGGGGCGCGGAACGGGCCGGAACGGTCCGGGAGGCCGTGCGCGCCAGTCCGATCGTGGTCGTGTCGGTGCAGGGCAACGACGTCGCCCGGGAAGTCCTGGACACCGCGGGAGAGGAACTGGCCGGCCGAGTCGTCGTCAACCTGACGGACGGCCCGTCCGCCTCGGCGCGCGAGGTCGCCGAGCTCGTCGCGGCGAGGGACGCGTGGTACCTGCACGGGCAGATCATGACCATTGCACCGGGCGTGGGCGCGCCGGAGGCCGTGGTCTTCTACGGCGGCGACAGGGCGGCCTACGACCGCTACCGCTCGGAGCTGGAGCTGCTGGGTGGCCGGAGCGTCTTCGTCTCGGCCGACCCCGGTGTGCCGGGGCTCTACGGGATGGCGGTGCACGGCACGATGTGGGGCCTGCTCAACGGGTTCCTGCACGCGGCGGCGATGCTGTCGAGCGAGGGCATCACGACGAAGCAGTTCCTGGAGCACGCCGACCCGTCGATGGCGGCGCTGGCAGCGTTCCTCCCGATGATCGGCGACGAGGTGGACCGCGGCGAGCACGCGACCGAGTTCGGCGGCCTCAAGCACCACCTGCCGTCGATCGACGACCTGGTGCTGGAGAGCCGCGCGCGAGGTCTGGACGCCGAGCTCCCGGAGTACACCCAGGGCCTGGTGGACCGCGCCCTGGCCGATGGTCACGGCGACGACAGCTACTCCCGCCTGGTCGACTACTTCCGGGCAGGTTGATCACGGCGGTGCGCGGCTGCGGTAGGCTGAGGCCACTCTGATCAGGTTCCCCAGGAGTGCGCCGCAGAACGGGAACCCGCTTGCGCGAGACGAGGGGCGGCACAGGTGTTCACCCTGCCCTCCTGGAGGCGCAAGACATGAAGATCGGCCTCGGCCTGCCCATCGCCAACCCCACTGCCCTGCTGACCTGGGCGCGACTGGCGGATGACGGTCCGTTCAGCACGCTCGGCCTGCTGGACCGCCTGGTATACGACAACCCGGAACCCCTGGTCACCCTGGCGACGCTCGCCGGTGCGACCCGCCGGGTCCGGCTCCAGACCGAAGTCCTGCTCGCCCCGCTGCGCCAGGCCCCGCTGCTGGCCAAGCAGGCGGCGACCCTGGCCCAGCTCAGCGGGAACCGCTTCACCCTCGGCATCGGGGTCGGCGGACGTGAGGACGACCACGCGGCAGCTGGCACGGAGCTCCAGCGGCGCGGGCAGGTCCTCGACGAGCAGCTGGAGCTGGTGCACCGCCTCTGGTCCGGCGAACCGCACGGCGACAGCGCTGGACCGATCGGCCCGGCGGTGCGCCCGGAGGTCCTCTTCGGCGGCTTCCGCCCGAAGGCCGTCGACCGCGTGGGCCGCTGGGGGGACGGCTTCCTGGCCGCGGGCCCCCTGGAGTACATGGAGACGACGTTCGCCCTGGCCAGGATGTCCTGGCAGGCCCACGGCCGACCAGGCGAGCCCCGCCTGGTCGGCCAGCTCAACACGGCGATCGGCCCGGAGGAGGTGGCCGGCGAAGCCCGGACCGAGATGACCCGCTACTACGGCGACGAGAACTTCGCCAACGCCATGGTCACCACCCCAGCAACGCTGCGGGCCCAGCTGTCCCACCTCGAATCCCTGGGCGCGGACGAAGCGGTGCTCTACTGCTGGTCCCCCAACCCCGACCAGGTCAACCACCTGGCAGATCTCATCTCCTGACCCACCCGCGCGAACCCTCCGGCACTCCCGCCCTAAGAAGTCCGCGCGAGGCTGTCGCTCCAGCTGCTCGCGGAGCTCGGGGAGACCTGGACCTGGAGACGAGGAACTGCTTCCTCGACAAGCTCAAGCGCGGCGGGATCGACCCCAGCTGACTGCCGCTCCCGGCACCGCGTGGTGGAGGGCACCTCTCGCCGACGTGCTCGGTGAGAGGTGCCCTCCACCCGGGTCGGACCTCAGATGGTCCAGGTGTCGTTGCCTTGGAGGAGTTGTTGGAGGTTGGCCGGCTTGGACTGCTGGGCCTCCGCGACCTGGGTGCGGGCCAGGTCGTCGTAGGTGGGGCGCTGGACCGCGCGGAAGACGCCCGTCACCGCCGGGTTGAGGTCCTGGCCGCCGAGGCGGGACAGGGCGAAGGCGTAGGACGGGTCCTCGCGGTGCGCGTCGTGCACCACCACGTCGGCCTCGTCCACTTCGGACAGCTTGGCGACGCGGAAGCCGTCGCGTCCGGAGACCACGCCGAAGCGCTCGTCCTCCGGGCCGAAGGCGATCGGCTCGCCGTGCTTGAGGGCGACGATGCGGCGCTGCTTCTCCTCGTTGTCCTTGAGCACGTCGAAGGCGCCGTCGTTGAAGATCGGGCAGTTCTGGTAGATCTCCACCAGGGCGCTGCCGCGGTGCTCGGCCGCCGCCTTCAGCGTCTCCGTCACGCTCGCGCGGTCCGAGTCGATCACCCGCGCCACGAACGACGCCTCCGCGCCCAGCGCCAGCGACACCGGGTTGAACGGGTGGTCCAGCGACCCCACCGGGGTCGACTTGGTGACCTTGCCGACCTCGCTGGTCGGCGAGTACTGGCCCTTGGTCAGGCCGTAGATCCGGTTGTTGAACAGCAGGATCTTCAGGTTCACGTTGCGGCGCAGCGCGTGGATCAGGTGGTTGCCGCCGATGGACAGGGCGTCGCCGTCACCGGTGACCACCCAAACCGACAGGTCCGGGCGGCTGGTCGCCAGCCCGGTCGCGATCGCCGGGGCTCGGCCGTGGATGGAGTGCATCCCGTAGGTGTTCATGTAGTACGGGAACCGGGAGGAGCACCCGATGCCCGAGATGAACACGATGTTCTCCCGCTTCAGGCCCAGCGACGGCAGGAAGCCCTGCACCGCGTTGAGCACGACGTAGTCGCCGCACCCCGGGCACCAGCGCACCTCCTGGTCGGACTTGAAGTCCTTGGCCTTCTGCGGCTCGTCGGCGGTCGGCACCCCGGCCAGCCCGCCCAGACCCGGAATTCCCAGATCGGTGGTCGTCACGCGGACACCCCCTGCACCACGTCGGTGAGCACGTTCTGCAGCTCCTCGGCTCGGAACGGCAGTCCCGCCACCTTCGTGTAGGACTGCACGTCGACCAGGTAGCGGGCGCGCAGCAGCATCGCCAGCTGCCCCAGGTTCATCTCCGGGACGATCACCCTGTCGTAGCTGCGCAGCACTTCGCCAAGGTTGCCCGGCATCGGGTTGAGGTGGCGCAGGTGGGCCTGCGCGATGGACATGCCCTGCGCGCGCACCCGGCGGCAGGCGGCGCCGATCGGGCCGAAGGACGAGCCCCAGCCCAGCACCAGCACGCGGGCCTCGCCGGACGGGTCGTCGACGGTGAGGTCCGGGACCCGCACACCGTCGACCTTCGCCTGCCGGATCCGCACCATCCTGTCGTGGTTGTCCGGGTCGTAGGAGATGTTGCCCTTGCCCTCGGCCTTCTCCAGGCCGCCGACCCGGTGCTCCAGGCCCGGCGTGCCCGGCACCGCCCACTCGCGGGCCAGCGTCTCCGGGTCGCGCACGTAGGGCCAGAACTCGCCGGAACCGTCCGGCGCGTTGGGCTCGGTGGCGAACCGGACGCGCAGGTCGGGCAGCTTCTCCACGTCGGGCACCAGCCACGGCTCCGAGCCGTTGGCGATCGCGCCGTCGGACAGCAGCACCACCGGGGTGCGGTAGATCAGGGCGATGCGCGCCGCGTCCAGCGCCGCGTCGAAGCAGTCCGCGGGCGAGCACGGGGCGATCACCGGCACCGGCGACTCGCCGTTGCGGCCGTGCAGGGCCTGCAGCAGGTCGGCCTGCTCGGTCTTGGTCGGCAACCCGGTGGACGGGCCGCCGCGCTGGATGTCGCACACCAGCAGCGGCAGCTCCAGCGCCACCGCCAGACCGATGGTCTCCGACTTCAGCGCCAGGCCCGGGCCGGAGGTGGTCGTCACGCCCAGCGCCCCGCCGAAGGAGGCGCCCAGCGCCGCGCCGACACCGGCGATCTCGTCCTCCGCCTGGAAGGTGGTGACGCCGAAGTTCTTGTGCTTGGCCAGCTCGTGCAGCACGTCCGAGGCGGGCGTGATCGGGTAGGTGCCCAGGAACACCGGCAGCTCGCTGCGCCGCCCGGCCGCGACGATGCCGTAGGCCAGGGCGGTGTTGCCGGTGATCTGCCGGTAGGTGCCCGCGGGCAGCTTGGCGGGCGCGACCTCGTAGGTCACCGCGAACGACTCGGTGGTCTCGCCGTAGTTCCAGCCCGCGCGGAAGGCCAGCACGTTGGCCTCGGCGATCAGCGGCTTCTTGGCGAACTTCTCGCGCAGGAACCGCTCGGTGCCCTCGGTGGGCCGGTGGTACATCCACGACAGCAGCCCGAGGGCGAACATGTTCTTGCAGCGCTCGGCGTCCTTCTTGCCCAGCCCGGTGCCCTCCAGGGCGCCCTGGGTCAGGGTCGCCATCGCCACCTGGTGCACCTGGTAGCGGTCCAGGTCGTCACCCTCCAGCGGGTTGCTGTCGTAGCCGACCTTGGACAGGTTGCGCTTGCTGAACTCGTCGGTGTTGACGATCAGGATGCCGCCGTGCGGCAGATCGCCCAGGTTGGCCTTGAGCGCCGCCGGGTTCATCGCCACCAGCACGTCCGGCCGGTCACCCGGGGTCAGGATGTCGTAGTCGGCGAAGTGCAGCTGGAAGCTCGAGACGCCGGGCAGGGTGCCGGCGGGGGCGCGGATCTCGGCGGGGAAGTTCGGCAGCGTCGCCAGGTCGTTGCCGAATGCCGCGGCTTCGGAGGTGAACCTGTCACCCGTCAGCTGCATGCCGTCGCCGGAGTCCCCGGCGAACCGGATGACCACCCGGTTCAGCTTCTGGGCCCCGTTGGTCCGGTGCCCGTTCGCGGTGCTCAACTTGATCCGTTCCCCTTCACCTGCAGGCAACGTCCATCCTGTGGCGAACGATACATGCCCAGCGTTTGTTCCGATCATGCCGGAGAGCCGCCCGATCCCCCTTCCGCACGATTGCGCACATCTGCCTCCCCGCCA
The DNA here is from genome assembly GCF_040300525.1 of Saccharopolyspora sp. NPDC000359. Lineage (NCBI taxonomy): Bacteria > Bacillati > Actinomycetota > Actinomycetes > Pseudonocardiales > Pseudonocardiaceae > Saccharopolyspora > Saccharopolyspora sp. NPDC000359. The sequence goes on from NZ_JBEPDU010000043.1 coordinate 30,492, forward strand.
CCGATCTTTAGCGGAACAATCGAGTTCCACTCCGGGCCGCAGGTGGTGCCACCTGCACCGGCGCACCGAGGTGCGGACGACGACGGCCACCCGGTGAAAATTGTGACTTGCCCCATATCCGGGCCACCGGGCGCGGGTCCGCGTGCCGGTTTTCCCACTCCCCGGGAAGGCGTTCACCGGAGCGGCCGATACCTGCCGAGGTGGGCGCGGGCTTACAACCAGCCTACCGACTGCCCATCGAACTGTCGGGCACCGCCGGGAACCCCACGGCCCGAGGAGGACCAGTGACCGCGCCAGCACCCCGCCCCCACTCCCACCCCTTCACCCCGTACAACCCGCCGCGGCTGCCCGCCGCCGAGGGCCTGCGGCGCGGGCGGGAGCTCTTCGAGCACCTGGACGGCCGCCGCAGCGTCCGATTCTTCAGCTCCGACCCGGTGCCGCGCGAGGCGGTCGAACTCGCGGTGCGGACCGCCAACACCGCGCCCAGCGGCGCCCACCAGCAACCATGGACCTTCGTGGCGGTGCAGGACCCCGACCTCAGGCACCGCATCCGGCTGGCCGCCGAGGCCGAGGAACGCGCGTTCTACGAGCGCGCGGACATCCCGCAGTGGCACGGAGCGCTGTCGCGCCTGGAGACCGACGCGAACAAGGAGTTCCTCGACGTCGTGCCGTGGATCGTGGTCGCCTTCGCGCAGAAGTACCGGGTGACCAGCAGCGGTCGGCAGAAGCACTACTACGTCAACGAGAGCGTCGGCATCGCCTGCGGCATGTTCATCACCGCCCTGCACACCATGGGGCTGGCGACCCTGACGCACACCCCGAACCCGATGGGGTTCCTGACCAGCATCCTGGACCGCCCGTCCAGCGAGCGGCCCTACATCCTGTTCCCGGTCGGGTACCCGGCAGCCGACTGCGAGGTGCCCGAGCTGACCCGCAAGCCCCTGGACGAAGCCCTGCTCTGGCGCTGAGGCCCACCCATGGCGGGCGCCGGACCGAGGTGCGGGCCGGGCACCGAAGTGGTGCCCTGGGACGGAGTGGTCACGACCGGGAACGGGGTGGGTGCAGTGGTCGACGAGGTCGACGTGGTGGTGATCGGCATGGGGCCGGGCGGGGAGGACGTCGCCGCCCGGTTGGCCAGCGCCGGGCTCTCCGTGGTCGCGGCGGAGTCCCGGCTGGTCGGCGGCGAGTGCCCGTACTTCGCCTGCGTGCCGACCAAGATGATGGTGCGGGCCACCGACGCGCTGGGCGAGGCCCGCCGGGTGCCCGACCTGGCCGGGCGGGTCGAGGTGCACCCGGACTGGACGCCGGTGGCCGACCGGATCCGCGACGAGGCCACCACCGGCTGGGACGACGAGGTCGCCGCGCGGCGCTTCGAGCGCACCGGCGGCCGCCTGGTGCGCGGCTTCGGGCGGATCAGCGCTCCCGGCGAGGTCACCGTCGACGACCAGGTGTTCCGCGCGCGGCGCGGCATCGTGCTCAACCCGGGCACCGACCCCGCGGTGCCGCCGATCGACGGGCTCGACGGAAGTCCATATTGGACGAACCGGGACGCGGTGCCGACGCGCGAGGTGCCGGAGTCGCTGCTGGTGCTCGGCGGCGGGCCGGTCGGCCTGGAGTTCGCGCAGGTCTTCGCCCGGTTCGGCAGCTCCGTCGCGGTGGTCGAGGCCCAGCCCCGGCTGCTGCCCGCGGCCGAACCGGAGGCCTCGGAGGTGATCACCAGCGCGCTGCTCGCCGAGGGCGTCCAGGTGCGTACCGGTAACGGCGTGGAGCACGTCAAGCACGACGACCAGTTCGAGGTGCGGTTGGCGGGCGGCGACCAGCTCACCGCGCAGCGGCTGCTGGTGGCCACCGGTCGGCGCACCGACCTGGGCGCGCTGGGCGTCGGCGCGGTCGGGTTGGACGAGCGGGCGCGCACCATCCCGGTGGACGAGCGGATGCGCGCCGCCGACGGTGTCTGGGCGATCGGCGACGTCACCGGGCGCGGCGCGTTCACGCACACCTCCGTCTACCAGGCGCGCGTCGCCGCCGCCGACATCCTCGGCCAGGACGGCGAGACCGCCGACTACCGGGCGATGCCCGCCGTGACCTTCACCGATCCCGAGGTCGCCACCGTCGGGCTGACCGAGGCGCAGGCGCGGGACGCCGGGATCGAGGTGCGCACCGGGAGCACCCGGATCGAGGACTCCGCGCGCGGCTGGATCCACGCGGTCGGCAACGCCGGGATCATCAAGCTGGTCGCCGACGCCGGGCGCGGGGTGCTGGTTGGGGCCACGGTGGTGGCACCCGCTGGCGGCGAGGTGGTCGGCGCGCTCGCGGTGGCGGTGCACGCCGAGGTCCCCGTCCCCCGGCTCCGCAGCATGATCTTCGCCTACCCGACCTTCCACCGGGCGATCGAGACCGCCCTCGCCGACCTCGACGTCTGAGCGGTGTCAGCGGCCGCCGCCCGCCTCGCGGCGGCGGCGCTTGCTGGCGTACATGTCGCGGTCGGCCAGGTGCAGCAGCGTGTCCGGGGCGATCGACGGGTCCGCGGTCACCGCGTGCCCGACGCTGGCCTGCAGGCTCACCGTGGTCCCGTGCACCACGACCTCGGTGTTCAGGTGGTCCTCCACCCGCTCCCGGAGCTGCTCCGCGGCGGCGGCGTCCGGCAGCAGGCTGAGCACCACGAACTCGTCCCCGCCGAGGCGCGCGACGGTGTCCCCGGCCCGCACCGCGTGCTGGATCTCCCGAGCGGCGGAGATCAACAGCTGGTCGCCGACGGCGTGGCCGAAGCGGTCGTTGGTGGGTTTGAGCTGGTCGAGGTCGGCCAGCACCACGGCCAGCACCCCGTTGCCGCGCTCGAGCTGCTGCAGCCCGTGGTCCAGCCGGTCGGCGAGCAGGGCGCGGTTGGCCAGCCCGGTCAGCGGGTCGTGCAGCGCGAGGTGGGCCAGGTGGGCGTCCACCATCCGCTGCTCGCCGATGTCCTCGTACTGGCTGACCAGGTACGCCGGGGCGCCGTCGGCCCCGGGCACCGCGGTGGCCCGGATCAGCATCCAGATCGGGCGGCCGTCCTTGTGCCGGTAGCGCTTCTCCAGGTTCACCGAGTCGACCACGCCGGAGATCAAGTCCTCCAGCGCCGTCATGCCCGGCCCCTCGTCCTCCTCGTAGGTGACGTCGGCGAACGACATCGACAGCATCTCCTCGCGCGAGTAGCCGAGCATCGCGCAGAGCGTGTCGTTGACCGCCGTCCAGGAGCCCTTCAGGTCCAGCAGCGCCATCCCGATCGGCGCGTTGGCGAAGCTGCGCTGCCAGAGCAGTTCGGCCTCGCGGCGCTGGGTGATGTCCTGGATCTGGGACAGGAAGTACACCGCGGTGCCGTCCGGGTCGCGGATGAAGGTGCGGGCCACCAGCGCCCAGATCAGGCTCCCGTCGGAGCGGATGTAGCGCTTCTCCAGGGGGTGCTCCGACTCCACCGGCCCCTCGTCATCGATGTCATCCGGGTGGGTGAAGTCGCGGTAGTCCCGCCCCTCCAGCTCCTCGCTGCGGTAGCCGAGCAACCGGCACAACGCTGCGTTGACGTGCAGGTACCGGCCCTGCAAGTCGAGGATGGCCATCGCCGCGGCCGCTTGGTCGAAGATGCGTTGCCAGGGCACGCCACCAGCGCCGCTCGGCTTCGATGCGGACATGAGAACCGAACCATAGCGGGACGGCCCGCCCCGTGCAGCAGGGGTTCGGTGCGTCAGGCGTCACCCCGGTTCATCGCCAGCAGCCGGTCCAGCACCGCCGGTGAGGCCTTGACGCCGTCGTGCTCGTACTCGTTGGTCACCCACACCCGGGCGCCGCGCACCTGCTCGGCGGAGGCCAGCGCGTGGTCCCGGTCGACGAACATGTCGTCGTGGTAGACCGCCGCGGCCACCGGGATCTCGTTGCGGGCCAGCTGGTCGAGGTCGTAGAGCGCCGGCCAGTCGCTCTTGGCGGCGAGCAGGTCGGCGGCCTCGCGCAGCGGCACCAGCGCGGGGTCCTGCTCGAACTGCCAGGGGTAGATCATCTCGCCGGTGAAGTTGACCCGGTCGGCGGTGGTCCAGTCGAACTCGGGGAACTCCGCGCGGATCCGGTGCGCCGACCACTGCGAGGCGGTGCCCTGGCAGTAAATGGACTCGTGCAGCACCGCGTAGAGCGGACGCGGGGCGAAGGAGAGCACCGCGTCCGCGCCGCGCAGGAAGGTGTCGGAGAGCTGGTCGCCGATGAACGCCTCCTCCAGCAGGTAGTGCAGCGCGTCGAACTGCGAGCCCTGGCCGAACTGGATGCCCAGGGTCTGGAACCGCTCCGGGGTGAGCCGCTCCCCGGTGGGCATCAGCACCTCGTGCTCGGCGAGGTGCTCGACGACCCGCCGCGCGATCTCGGCGTCCCGCGGGTAGCGCGCGAAGTAGGCCTCGTTCTTGCGCAGGGTGCGGGGGTAGGCGGCGCGGTAGACGTCGTCGGCGTGGCCGGTCAGCGTCGGGATGCCGCCGGTGATCAGCACCTGCCGCAGCCCCTGGGGGGCCAGCGAGAGGTAGGTCAGCGCGCAGAACCCGCCGAAGCTCTGCCCCAGCACCGACCACGGCTCGTCCCCGATCAGCTGGGCGCGGACCGCCTCGGCGTCGCGCACGATCGAGTCGGCGCGCAACAGGCTGAGGCGCTCGGCCTGCTGCTGCGGAGTCAGCCCGGCCAGGCTCTGCCGGTTCGCCGGGGTGCTGCGCCCGGTGCCGCGCTGGTCGAGCAGCAGCACCCGGTGGTCCTGCAGCGCGCGGCCCAGCCACGCGCTGGTGCTCAGCGGCCGTTCCGCCTTGCCGCCCGGCCCGCCCTGGAAGTAGACCAGCCACGGCAGCTGCTGGTCCTGCTTGGCGGGGGCGACCACCTCCCTCCCGAATACCTCGATCTCCCCGGCTGCCGGGTCGTCGTGGCGCAGCGGGACCCGGAACACGTGGTCCCGGGCCACCAACCCCGGGCGGCGGTAGGTGACGGACGACATCCAAACCCTCCACAGTGGACTAGCGGAACCAGGTCTCGGGGTACAGCATCCCAGCTCCGCCGCGCGGCGTGGGCCGCGACTTCCACCGGGGTCGGGCGGCCGACCCCGGTGGAAGTCGCGGACCGCGCGAGCGGAGCTGGTCGATCAGTACCCGGGGGCGCCGATCTCCTCGCAGATCCGCACCAGCTCGGGGTGCACGTAGCGCCCGTCGACCTCGATGGCCTCGCCGTCGAGGTAGATGGACGGACCGAGGACGCTGCCGTCGGTGTGCGCCGCGGCCACCCACGGCTCGCCACCGATCCAGGCGCCCTTGGTGCCGATGCCGATCTCCACGCAGCCGAACACCCGCTCGTCCTCGACGATGCGCCCGGTCGGCACCAGCACGCCCGGGTTGAAGCCCAGCGACCAGTGCGCCAACCGGAACATGTTCGGGTCGTCGAAGGACTCCATCCAGTTCCGGAACACCTCGGCGTCGCGGTCCCCGGTGATCTCGGTGACCACGCCGTTCTCCACCGTGCAGCGCACCGGCGAGCGCAGCAGGCCGATCTCGGCCGGGGGCCACAGCGCGCCGTCGAAGACCAGCGTGCCGTTCTGGGTCTCCTCGACCGGGTTCCAGGAGATCTGCCCGGACAGCATCACGGTCTCGCCGGGCTTCTCTGCCGGCTTGCCACGCAGGTTGATCGGGCGGCCCTGGTTGCGCCCGACCAGGTCGGTGCCGTTGGCGGCGGTGATGCGCACCTCGTCGGCCTGCTCCAGCAGCGCGACCAGCGCGCGGCCGAGCCGCATGACGCCCTCGAAGTCGGGCTTGCCGACGGTGTCGACCAGCATCGGGACGTCCATGCCGGTCAGGTTGGTGTAGCGGGCGCCGTTGGCGATCGCGGCGCGGAAGGCGTCGCTGTGCATGATGTAGGCGACGCTGAACTCGATCCACACGTCGGCCTTCGCGACCGCCCCGGCCACCGGCGCGGGCGGCTCCATCGCCGAGCTGGGGCGGGTTTCGTACCAGATCACGGTCGGCGTGGCACCGGCCGCGGCCACCGCCTGCGCGGTCAGCTCCACCACGCGCCGGTCGCTGGAGGTGTCCCCGGTCAGCACCACCTGCTCGCCCGGCTTGACGAGCATGACCTGCTCGACGAGCTTGCGGGCCCCGATCGCCGCCTCCCAGGACAGGTACTCGGGTCGGGATTCCACACGGCTGACAACTTCCACAACTACTCCTCCAACTCGATGACCGGACTGGTCTGGGGGTCGTTCACTTGGCCTCGAAGATGCGGCTGGTCGAGTACAGGGCGTCGCCGGCGATGAGGCCCGCGCCGACGAGGTTGAGGTCCTCGTCGGCCCGTTCGCCGCGCCACCAGCGGTAGGCGATGCGCACCAGCAGGGCGCCGAAGACCAGCCAGCACGCCTGCGGGGTGCCCACCAGCAGGCCGGTCGCCAGCAGCACGCCCATCTGCCTGCTGGAACCGCCGAGCAGCTGGATCAGCGCGCCCGGGATCGCCCACAGCAGCAGCGTCACCAGGATGTTCGGGCCGGTGAGCCCGGCGTGGATGGTGGCCGCATAGACCTCGGCCACCGGCGGGATCAGGCCGTCGCCGAAGAACGACTGCCAGGACACCGCGACCGCCACCGTGGCCACCGCGAAGCCCACCAGCGAGGCGAGGTACTGCTGGAACCGGCCGGAGCGCTCGAAGGCGTCGTAGGGGCGGTGCTCCTTGCGCAGCAGCCAGCCCGCCTTGAAGTCGTAGCCCATGTCGGCGAACGCCGGGCCGGTGGCCGAGGTGTAGCCGACGAACAGCGCCAGCGCGACCGGCGGCACCCCGAGGACCAGGCCCAGCACCAGGAAGATCAGCGTGACCGCGAAGGCCGGGAACCAGCCGGAGTGCATCGCGGCCAACCCCACGATGATCTCGTGGATGATCGCGGCCAGCGCGGCGGCCAGCACCCACAGGACCAGCGCGGGCACCGACAGCTCGGACATCAGCCCACCGGCCAGCGCGACGACCGCGGCACCGATCACGAACAGGCCGTAGCCCTCCAGCACGCCGCGGCGCAGCGCCCGCTCGTCGACCTGCGGGAGCTGGCTCGGGTCCACCGAGCTGGTGCGCTCGGACTCCTTGCTCTTCTTGCGGAACATCAGGTACGCGGCCTGCCCGAGGGCGACCAGCCCGGCGCCGATCATCACACCGTGCGGGATGTGGACGTCGCCGATGTCGACGCCGAACCAGGTCGGGCTGTACTGGCTGACCATCAGGCCGACGCCGAACATGCCCAGCGCCCAGATGTTGCCGATGAACGCCACGCCCGCCGCCGAGACCGGCAGCTTGAACAGCGAACCGACGAACCCGACGACCGCGCCGCCAGCCAGCACGATGGCCCGCCGACCGCCCTTGTCCCCGGCGATGATGGTGTCCGCCGCGGCGACGCCCGGCGGCCACGCGGCCTGCGCGGGCAGCAGCCGCGAGTTGAACAGCCGGTACAGCACGAAGGAGTCGGCGAACAGGCCGATCGCGACCCCGGCGAACACCGGCCACACCAGGTCGGGGCGGCCGAAGGCGAAGGGCACCGCGATCGGCGCCAGCAGCGAGTTGGCGGCGGCGAAGGTCGAGCCGGACACCGCGCTCTGCACCAGGTTCTGCCGGTGCACCGAGCGCATCCCGCGCAGCGCGGCCAGGTTGATCCGGCCGATGATCATCGCGATCAGCGCGCCGATCACCGAGGTGTTGGCCGAGATGCCCAGCGTGGTGATCAGGTGCAGGCCGATGATCGCGCCGACCACGGACAGCAGGACGGTGATCACCAGGACGGTCGGCTCGAAAGCCCGCGGGTGGGTGCGCGCGGCCCCGGCCCGGGATTCGCTGACGGTCATGAGCAGCCTTTCGAGGAGGGGATCAGCCGTCTTGCGGCCCGGCGCCGGGCGCCAGTCGGCTGGACAGGTCGGTGGCCGCGGCGCGCAGCGGAGCGGTCAGGTCGTCGATCCGGCCGGTGACGCGCTCGGCGGGGCCGATCAGCGTCAACGACGCCACTGTCGCACCGGAGAGCCGCAGTGGCACCGCGACGGCGCCGACGTTGGCGTCGAACTCCCCGGTCGAGACGGACACGCCGGTGTCCCGTACCTGCTGCCACCGCTGCTCCAGCTCGGCGTAGGTGGTCGGGGTGCTCGGCGTGCAGCGGGTGAGGGGTTCGGGGCCGAACAGCTCGCGGACCTCCTCCAGCGGCTGCTCGGCGAACAACGCGTGCCCGGAGCACCCGGCGTGACCGGGCATCACGTGCCCGACCACGGCGGTGTAGCGGATCGGACCGCGGGCGTCCACGGCCGCGACGGTGCGGTAGGAGCCGCCGTGCGCGACGTTGAGCACGGCGCTCTCCCCCGTCTCCCGCGCCAGCATCGCCAGCACGGGACGTGCGACCAGGCTCAGCGCCCCGCTGCGCTCGGCGACCCGGGCGAGCTGGGACACCGCCGGACCGAGCCGGTAGCGGCGGGATTCCGGGTCGGCCAGCACGAAACCGCGGTTGGCCAGCGTCGCCAGCAGGCGCTGGGCCACGGACTTGTCCAGCCCGAGCTCGCGCCCGAGCTCGGTGACACCCCACTCCGGCCGGTCGTCGGTGAACGCGAGCAGCACCTGCAGGGCGCGGTCCGCCGTCTGCAGAAAACCCGTACCCGCCACACCGACCTCCGATTGTGTTGCTATATCCGCAACGCTGTCGCTATTTGCGCACCATTGCGGGTTACGGTGCGCCTGGACGTGCTGCTTTGTCAATACGTTGTCCGCAGCAGTCCGCCGAACACGGTGCGTTACCCTCACGGTCACCGATCGAACAGAGCGTGGGGTGTGGAGCTATGGCGGGGACTTCGGTGGGTCGCGCCGTCGAGCAGATCCGGCAGATGATGCGCAGCCAGGAATTACTCCCCGGGCAGCCGCTGCGGCAGGAGGCACTCGCCGAACGGCTGGGCGTGAGCCGGGTTCCGGTGCGGGAGGCGCTGAAGGCCCTGGAGGCCGAAGGAGTGGTCCGGCACCAGCCGAACGTCGGCTACACCGTGGCCCGGCTGTCCGCCGACGAGCTGCGGCAGGCCTACCTGATGCGCGGTGCGCTGGAGGCCATCGTGCTCCGCGAGTTGCCGCGGCTGAGCACCGCGCAGATCGTTGAGCTCAGCGAGCTCAACGACCAGATCGCCCACGCGGCCGAGCAGGTCGACGTCCTGCGGATCACCGAGCTCAACCACGACTTCCACTTCGTCATCTTCCGCGCCTCGGGCCTGCAGCTGATCGTCGACGAGATCGAGCGCGTCTGGAAGCGGACCGAGGCCTACCGCGCGGTGTACCTCTACGACGAGGCGGCACGTCGCCGGATCGTCCGCGAACACCGGCAGCTGATCAACGCCCTGCGCCGCGGCCAGACCGAGAAGGCCGTCGCGATCATGGATTCGCACCGCGAGGCGACCCCGGCGCACCTGGCCCCCACCCTCACCACCGGCCTCCCCCTGCCGGGCTGACGCTCCCGCGACCACCCGGCACCGCACCGCACTCCCACCGGGACCTCCGACCCCGCAGCTCTCGGACCAAGCTTCCCGCCCTTTCCGTGGAACTCGCGTCGTCATCCCGCAGATTGCATTCAATTTTGTATGGACTCCGGGGGTGCGGCGTGCCAGACTCGGCGCCATTCGTCGAGCCGGAGGGATGGACATGGCGGACCTCGAGTACCAGGTCAGCGACGGGATCGGGACGATCCTGCTGAACCGGCCGAAGCGCAGGAACGCCTTCACCCTGGAGATGATCGACCAGTGGGCGGCGGCCATCCGCGCCGCCCGGTTCGACCCCGAGGTGCGGGTGCTGGTGCTCACCGGTGCCGGGGACGCGTTCTGCTCGGGCGTCGACCTGGACGACTTCACCGCGGGCGAGAAGTCCGTGCTGGAGCACAAGACCGTGCTGACCGAGCGCATCCACCAGGTCGCGCTGGCGCTGGAGGACTTCGACAAGCCGGTACTCGCCGCGGTCAACGGCGTCGCCGTGGGCGCGGGCATGGACATGGCGCTGATGTGCGACATCCGGTTCGTCGGCGAGTCCGCCCGGCTGTCCGAGGGCTACGTCCGGGTCGGCCTGGTGCCCGGCGACGGTGGTTGCTACTTCCTGCCGCGGCTGGTCGGCACCGCCAAGGCGCTGGAACTGCTGTGGACCGGCGACTTCGTGGACGCCGCCACCGCGGTGGAGCTCGGCATCGCCAGCCGCTGCTACCCCGACGACGAGCTGCTGGAGCAGACCTACGCCTTCGCGCGGCGACTGGCCGACGGGCCACCGGTGGCGATCCGGGCGATCAAGCGGACCGTGCACCAGTCGGCGCGCACCGACCTGCGGACCTCGCTCGACCTGATCTCCTCGCACATGGCCGTCGTCCAGTCCACTGAGGACTCCGCTGAGGCGATGCGGGCCTTCCGGGAGAAGCGCCGCCCGAGGTTCCAGGGCCGGTGACCACTGTGGACGGTTTGCTGCACCCGAGGGCGGTGGCGGTGGTCGGGGCTTCCGAGCGCTCGGCGATGGCCGGTCGGCTCACCCGCTACCTGCGCGACTTCGACGGCCCGGTCTACCCGGTCAACCCGAACTACCAGCAGGTGCACGGCCTGCGCTGCTACCCGTCGCTGCGGGAGCTGCCCGGGCCGGTGGACCTGGTGCTCGTGCTGGTCCCGGCCGCGCGGGTGCTGTCCGTGGTCGAGGAGGCCGGGCGCGCGGGCGCGTCCTGCGCGGTAGTGCTGTCCTCGGGGTTCGCCGAGGTCGGTGAGCGGGGGCGGGCGCTGCAGGAACAGCTCGTCGAGGTGGCCGGGCGGTTCGGGTTGCGCATCATCGGGCCGAACTGCCAGGGCCTGCTGCACCGGCCCACCGGTCTGGTCGCGACGTTCACCGCCGCGGCCGACGGCGCGCAGCCGCCGGACTCCGGCATCGCCTACGTCGGGCAGAGCGGCGCGCTGGGCGGCAGCTTCCTGGGCAAGGCCGGGGACCGCGGGATCGGGCTCACCGCCTGGATCAGCGTGGGCAACCAGGCCGACCTCACCGCGACCGAGGCGGCTGAACTGCTGGTCGCCGACCCGAACATCCGGGTGCTCGCCTGCTACCTGGAGGAGCTGCCCGACGGGGACCGGTGGCGGCGGCTGACCGAGCGGGCCGCGGCGACCGGCAAGCACGTCGTGGTCCTGCGCTCCGGGCGTTCCGCGGCCGGGGAGCGGGCGGTCGCCTCGCACACCGGGGCGCTGGTCCGCACGGGCACCGCGTTCGACCTGCTGACCCGCGAATCCGGCGCCGTGCAGGTGGATGACCTCGACGAGCTGCTCGACGTGGCGGTGGCGCTGAGCTCCGAGCCACGACCGGGTGGTCGGCGCATCGGCGTGATCACCAGCTCCGGTGGGGCCGGTGGGCTCGCGGCCGACCAGGCCGAAGCCGCCGGGCTGGTGCTGCCGGAGCTGGACGCCGCGGCGCGGGAGGTGCTCGCGCCGCTCATCCCGGCCTTCGGCAGCGCGGTCAACCCGGTGGACGTCACCGCGCAGGTGATCGACGACGCCGGGCAGTTCGGCGCGGTGTGCACCGCGGTCGCCGCATCCGACCAGGTCGACGCCGTGCTGGTCGTGCTGACCACGATCGGTGGCGCGGCGGCGCTGGAGGTCGCCGAGGCGGTCCGGCGGGCGGCCGGGCACAGCACCAAACCGTTCGCCGTGGCCTGGCTGTACTCCCACGAGCAGATCGCCGAAGCCAGTTCGATGTTGCGGCGCAACGGGATCTCGGTGGTGGGCACAATCACCGCCGCGCTGCGCCTCCTCACGCACCTGGTACCGCGAGGGGGCCGCCGCGCCGAACCGGCACCACCTCGCGGCCTGACGCGCTTCCTGGACCGCCCAGCGCTCACCGAGTCCGAGGGCGCGCAACTCCTCGACGCGGTGCAGGTGGCCAGGCCACGCGGGCAGGTGGTCGTCGACCCGGCAGAAGCCGTGGCGGTGGCGCGGGAGCTGGGCGACCACGTGGTGCTCAAGGTCCAATCCCCCGATGTGGCGCACAAGAGCGATGTCGGTGGCGTGCTCGTCGGAGTTCCCGCCGAGCGCGTGAAGGGCGCGGTACGCGACATGCTCGACACCGTCGCGGTGAACGCACCGCACGCGCACATCGACGGTGTGCTCGTCCAGCAACTGCTCCCGCCCGGTGTCGAGCTGCTGGTCGGGGTGCAGGGCAGCAAGCACGGCTACCCACCGGTGGTGACGGTCGGGATGGGCGGCACCACCGCCGAGCTCTACCGCGACGTCGCATCCGCGCTCGCTCCGCTCGATGCCGACCGGGCGGTCGCGCTGCTGCGCCAGTTGCGCGGCTGGCCGCTGCTGGACGGGTTCCGCGGCCAACCGCGCTGCGACGTGACCGCGGCCGCCGCCGCGATCGCGTCGCTCTCGCAGGCCGCGGTCGAGCTGGGCGACCGGCTCTCCGAACTGGAGATCAACCCCCTGGTGGTCCGCGGATCGGGCGCGGTGGCCGCCGACCTCGTCGTGACCAGCGATCCCCGGAGGTGACCATGAGCGGGTCGACGAAGCCCCGCCGCTCCACCCACGCCCGCGCCGTCCTCAGCGGCTCCATCGGCAACCTCGTCGAGTGGTACGACTGGTTCGTCTACGCGAACTTCGCGCTGTACTTCGCCGGGCAGTTCTTCCCCGAGGGCAACCCGACCGCGCAGCTGATGAACACCGCCGCGGTGTTCGCCGTGGGCTTCCTGGCCCGGCCGCTGGGCGGCTGGGTCCTCGGGCGCATCGCCGACCGGAAGGGCCGCAAGTTCGGCCTGACGCTGTCGGTGACGGTGATGTCGGTCAGCGCGCTGCTGATCGCGGTCGCCCCGAACCACGAGCAGGCCGGGTACCTCGGCGCGGTGCTGCTCCTGCTCGCGCGGATCCTGCAGGGCATCAGCGTCGGCGGCGAGTACGCGGCGAGCGCGGCCTACCTCACCGAGGTGTCGCAGCGCGGTTGGCGCGGGCTGGGGTCGAGCTTCCAGTACGTGTCGGTCACCCTCGGCCAGCTGCTCGGCCTGGTCGTGCTGATGGTGCTGCAGTCGACCCTGACCGAGCAGCAGCTGACCGCCTGGGGCTGGCGGATCCCGTTCGTCATCGGGGCGGTCGCCGCGCTCGTGGTGTTCTACCTGCGCCGCCGGATGCACGAGACCACGGCCTACGCCGAGGAGGAGCACCACGACGCGCAGCAGCGGCGGGGCACCTTGCGCGAGGTGTGGCGGCACCGCCGCGCCGCCGGGCTGGTGTTCGCGCTGACCCTCGGCGGCAGCGTCGCCTTCTACACCTACACCACCTACCTGACGAAGTACCTGGCGAACTCGGTGGGGTTGCCCAAACCCGATGCCGCGCTCGTCATGTTCGTGGCGTTGTGCCTGTTCACCGTGCTGCTGCCGATCGGTGGGGCGATCTCGGACAAGATCGGCCGTCGACCGGTGCTGATCTTCTTCGGCGTCGGCACCACGGTGGGCACCTACCCGATCATGACCGCGTTGCAGCGCTGGCCGAGCTTCGGCGTCGCGCTGGCGCTGACCATGCTGGCGCTGACCATCGTGGCCGGGTACTCCTCGGTGAACGCGTGCGTGAAGGCCGAGCTGTTCCCCACCGGCATCCGCACGGTCGGCGTCGCGATCCCCTACGCGCTGGCGCAGGCGGTCTTCGGCGGGACGGCGGAGTACGTCGCGCTGGCGTTCCGCAACGCTGGTGTGGAGCACTACTTCTTCTTCTACGTCTCGGCCTGCGCGCTGGTGTCGCTGCTGGCCTACGCGCTGATGCCCGAGACCAGGACGGCCGCGCTGAGCCGGGCCGAGCAGCGATCCCCCGGGAAGGAGACCGTGTCGTGAACCTGGGCGAACTGCGCCGCGAGGTGCGCGCGCTGTGCCGCGAGTGGCAGGAGGCAGGCCGGTACCGGCCGCGCCCGGACGCCTGGTTGCGGTCGTTCGACCTCGCCTTCAGCAAGGAGTTGGCTGAGCGCGGCTGGCTGGGCATGACGTGGCCGAAGGCGGTCGGCGGCGGCGAGCGGTCCAACCTGGCCCGCCTGGTGCTCACCGAGGAGCTGCTGCGCGCGGGCGCCCCGGTGGCCGCGCACTGGATCGGCGATCGGCAGATCGGGCCGTCGATCCTGCGGCACGGGACCGAGCGGCTGCAGCACGAGGTCCTGCCCGGCATCGCCGCCGCGGAACTCGTGTTCTGCCTGGGCATGAGCGAGCCCGACGCCGGGTCGGATCTCGCGGCGGTGCGCACCACCGCGACCCGCGCACCGGGTGGTTGGCGGATCGACGGCCGCAAGATCTGGACCAGCCACGCGCATCGCGCCACGCACGCCTACCTGTTGGCGCGCAGCGAGCGCACGGAGGTCAAGCACGCGGGGCTGACCGAGTTCGTGGTGGACATGGGCGCGCCCGGGGTGTCGGTGTCGCCGATCGTGGACATGGCCGGTTCGCACCACTTCAACGAGGTGGTGTTCGAGAACGTCTTTGTCCCGGAGCACCGGGTGATCGGCGCGGTCGGCGGCGGCTGGCAGCAGGTGGCCGAGCAGCTCTCCTACGAGCGCGGCGGACCGGAGCGGGTGCTGTCCACCTACCCGGTGCTCGCCGAGCTGCTGGAGGTCGCTGACGAGGACCTGGCGGTGGAGGTCGGCGAGCTGGTCGCGCGGCTGGCCACCCTGCGCGCGTTGTGCGTGCGGGTCGCGGAAGCGCTGGACACCGGTGCCGCGCCCGTGCAGGCCGCCGCCACCCTGAAGTACCTCGGCACCGCCTTCGAGCGGGACGTGCTCGAATGCGCGCGGCGGACAAGCGAATCCGGGGTGCTCCCGCCGGGGAGCGCGCTGGGCGAGGCGATCCTCGCCGCACCAGGGTTCAGCATCCGGGGCGGCTCCTCGGAAGTGTTGCTGTCCATCCTCGCCAAGCAGGAGGCCCGACGTTGAGCAACTCGCTGATCACCGAGGTCGCCGCGGACGTGCTGGCCGGGGTCGCCCCGCAGGCGCCCGCGGACGCGCTGCACCCGCTGTGGCCGACGCTGGTGGAGCTGGGGTGGCCGCAGGTCGGTGTGCCCGAGGACCGCGGCGGCGTCGGCGGAACCCTGCAGGACCTGGCGGAGCTGGTGGCCGCGACGGCGGCGAGCGGGGTGGGCGTGCCGCTGATGGAGGCGTCGGTGTCGCGCTGGGTCCTCGGCGCGCGGCTGGGAACCGCTCCCCTGGTCGTCACCGCCACCAGCACGGGTGCCGTGCCGTGGGCGCGCTTCGCCAGCCACGTCCTGGTGCGACCGGAGCGAGGCCCGGCCTTCCTCGTCGAGCGCGGTGCGGTCGAGGTCGTGCCCGAGGAGAACCTGGCGGGCGAGCCCCGCGACGCGGTGCGGTTGACCGGAACCACGACCCCGCTGCCGGACGCCCCTTCGCATGATGCCGTGCTCGCCCGCTCAGCGCTGCTCAACTCCGCTGCACTGCTCGGTGCTGCGCGCGGCGCGTACGAGCACACGCGCGAGCACGTCACGCAGCGCGAGCAGTTCGGGCGGCCGCTCGTCGCGCTCAAAGCCGTGGCCAACTCCTTGGCGGAGATGCGCGTTCACCTGGTGGCCACCGAAACGGCCGTCACCCGCGCCGTGCGCGTGCACGAGCAGGACCCCGATCGCGCGCTGGAGGCGACAGCGGCGGCGAAGGTCACGGCCGCCCGGACCGCCACCAGCGTCGCGCGGGCGGCGCACCAGCTGCACGGGGCGATGGGCGTGACGCGGGAGCACCCGCTGCACCACGTCACCCGGAAGTTGTGGGCATGGCGGGATGAATGCGGCTCCGAGCGGAGCTGGTCGGCCCGCCTCGGGCGAACCGCGCTCGCCGCAGGCGAAGTCGACCTCTGGGACCGCATCACCGCCTGATCGGCCGCGCCGCCCGGAACGCGGTTCGTTCCGCCTGGTCAGGCGGAGGCGAGCGGTTCCGGGTGGCCGAGCGCGCGGGCACCGGGGAGATTTCCGGGTGATCCGAGGGGTTGAGGTGTGACGCAGGTCGTATCCTGGGTGCGTGACGACGGCATCGGAATCCTCGTCCCACCCCGGTCCGGCGATCCCGCGCGGGCAGGGCGGAGATGCGCTCTCCGTTGCGGCGCGGGAGATCTTCGCCGAGCGCGGGTACCACGGCGCGTCCATCCGCGACATCGCCAAGCGCGCCGGGCTGAGCTTCTCCGCGCTGTACTACTGGCACTCCAGCAAGCAGGAGCTGTTCGCCGGACTGCTGGAGGACAGCGTCCTGGACTACGTGCGCACCTGCGACGCGGTGCTGCTCGACTGCGGCGACGACCCGGGTGAGCGGCTGCGCGCGCTGGTGCGCGCCACCGTGGACTACCGGGTGCGGCGACGGGTGGAGAGCACCATCGCCGCGCGGGAGGCCCGCAACCTCGACCCGGTGCACGCGCAGCGCCTCGCCGAGCTGCGGGAGTCGGCCACCCGGCTGTTCCAGGACATCATCGACGACGGGGTGCGGCGCGGGCAGTTCCGCTGCGAGCACCCGGCCGAGGCGCGCCGCGCGATCCAGGCCGCGTGCAACGCCATCCCGCAGTGGTACGACCCGGAGGGCGAGGTCGAACCCGCTGAGCTCGCCGACCGCTACGTCGCCATCGCACTACGGGTCGTCGGCGCCTGACGCCGGGCGGCCTCGCGGGCCGTTCACCCACTCGTCGCGCATTGGCCGTTGACCTCCAGCACCCTCGAAGTCCTAGCGTCGGGGCGTGATCGAAGAGCAGCTCCCCGCCGCGGATTCCGCGGGTTCACGCCACCTCGGCAGGCCATCGTGACCAACCGCGCCCCCACGGCGACCGGGGAACCGCCGCGCGAGCACTCCCCAGCCCCCGCAAGCCGGGTTCCCCGCGTGCTGCTGCCGTTCCGCCGCAGCTCCTACCGCAGGCTCTCCACGGCCTTGTGCTTCGCGTTGTTCACCACCGGGTTCTGGACCGTTGGCCAGGTGTGGGAGGTCGTGCGGCTCGGCGGCGGCGCCAGCCAGCTCTCGTTCGTCGCCGCCGCGGCGTCGCTGGGCGCGCTGCTGCCGATGCTGCTCGGTGGGGCAGTTGCCGACCGGGTGGCGCAGAAGACGATCCTGCTCGTCGTGCAGGGCGTGCACACCGCGCTGCTCACCGTCGCGGCGGTGCTGTCGCTGACCGACCGGATGCAGCTGTGGCACCTCGTGGTGATCGCCTTCCTCGGCGGCACCGCGGTGGCGTTCTACTTCCCCGCCTACTCCGCGTGGTTGCCCGCGCTGCTGGTCGAGGACGAGCTCATGGCGGCCAACGGTTTCGAAGGCATGGTGCGGCCGACCATCCAGCAGGCCGCCGGCCCGGCGCTCGGCAGCCTGGTCATCAGCGCCTACGCGCCCGGCGCGGCGATGGCGGTGGCCGCGCTGACGGCGTTCGCCGCCTGGTGCACGTTCTGGACCGTGCCGCGCACGCCCCTGCGCGGGGACGCGCGCGCCACCAGCGGTGTGCTCGCCGACATCGCGGAGGGCTTCCGGTACATGCTCGCCACCCGGTGGCTGGTCGCGTCGCTGGTGTTCGCCTCGCTCATGGTGATGGTGACGATGGGGCCGCTGCAGGTGGTGCTGCCGTTCCTCATCAAGGACCGCCTGGGCGGTGGGGCCGAGGAGCACGCGCTGGTGCTGGCGATGTGGGGCATCGGCGGCGCCGCCGGGTCGCTGCTGATGGGGTCGCTGCGGATGCCCCGCCGCTACCTCACGACCCTGATCGGGCTGTGGGGCGTGGCGTGCCTGCCGCTGCTGGTGGTCGCCGTCGCCTCGGAGCTCTGGGTCGTCGCCGTGGCGGCGTTCGCGGTCGGGGCGCTGTTCTCCAGCCCGATGGTGCTGTGGGGCACGCTGCTGCAGCGGCGGGTCCCGCCGCAGCTGCTCGGCCGGATCACCAGCCTCGACTTCTTCGTGTCGATCGCGTTCCTGCCGCTGTCGATGGCGGTCGCCGGACCGGTCTCCGAGGCGATCGGCACCGGGGCGACGTTCGTGGTGGCCGGGACCGTGCCGCTGGTGGCCGCGGTGGCGGCGATCGTGCTGGGGCGGTTGCCCGCGGACGAGGTCGCGCACCCGCTGTCGCGCTAGTCCAGCAGGTCGACCGGGACGTCGACGCACCGGGCGCGGCGGAACTCGCCGACCGGGTCGACCCACCGGTGTCCAGCATGCTCCGCTGTCCAGGCCCGGCACCTCGTGCTCGGCGGCCCGCAGATCATCCACTGTGGACAACAGGGTCGCCCTCGACGTGCGCGACGCGCAGCGTGGTGCCGCTCCCGGCGACCAGCGCGCGCATCGCACCGGCGGGTCCGGCCGGGTTGAAGCCACCAGCGTTGACCACCACCCGGGTGCCGCGCTCGGCCAGGTGCGGGCGGAGCTGGTCGAGGAAGTACTCGACGTAGCCCTTGGCCGGGTCGCCGCAGTGCCGGGCCGCCAGCACGGCGAGGGTGGACTCGGCCAGGTGGTCGCCGATCAGCACGTCGCACGGGCCACCGGCCACCGCCTCGGCCAGGGCGCGGCGCCGGTCCCCCAGGTAGTCGGAGAACCCACCGATCCGAACCGCTCGCGCCCCGCCTCCGATCCGCGTTCACGCCAACCCGAGTTCCCGCACCGCCTCCCATGCGAGCTGGGCCTGGCGCAGCTCGCCCGCGGCCCGGTCCGCGGCCACGTAGCCGTCGTCGCCCATCACCCCGGCCAGGTAGCGGGCCCGCACCCCGGCGCCGATGCAGCACGACCGCCAGCGCTGGAAGGCCACGTAGTACGGCAGGTCCGAGACGTCGCGACCGGTCAGCGCCGCGTAGCGGTCGACGACCTGGGCGCGGTCGGGAAAGCCGGGTTCGGCGGTGGGGCCCTGGGCGACGGCGGGGACCTCGTCACCGGGTTCGGCCCACGACGCCACCAACCAGCCGAGGTCGGCCAGCGGTTCGCCGAGGGTGGCCAGCTCCCAGTCGAAGACGGCCAGCACCTCGCCGCCCGGCGCGAACGACAGGTTCCCGGGCCGGAAGTCGCCGTGCACGATTCCGGTGCTCTGCTCCGGCACGTTGGCCGCCAGCGCGTCGTGCACGGCGTCCAGCAGTGCCAGGTCGGGTGCACCGGACTGGTGGACCTGGCGCTGCCAACGGCGCAGCTGCCGCTGCAGGTAGCCGTCGCGGCGGGCGACCTCGCCCAGACCGACCGCGTCCGGGTCGACGGTGTGCAGTGCCGCCAGGCACTCCACGGTGGCCAGCCCGGCCCGCCTGCGGGCCCGCGGCAGGAAGGTCGCCGCCGATGCGCCGTCGGCCAGCACGGTGCCGTCGACGAAGCCCATCACGTAGAACTCCGCACCGGTCACCGAGGTGTCCGCGCAGTAGGCCAGCGGTTCGGGCACCGGGACGGCGGTGTCGTGCAGGGCGGAGATGAACCGCCACTCCCGGCTCATGTCGTGCGCGGTGCTGAGCACCCCGCCGGTGGGCGGTCGGCGCAGGGCCCGCACCACGCCGTCGGCGTCGGTGACCCGGTAGGTGAGGTTGGAGCGCCCGCCGGAGACCAGCGCGAACTCCACCGGCGCGCGCAGTCCCGGCACGTTGTCGCGCAGCCAGCGCTCGGTCGAGCTCGGTTCGATGCCTCGGAGTTCCACGTCAGCTCCGGTTCGCGCTGAGGTGCTCGCGCAGCTGGCGCTTGAGCACCTTGCCGGTGGGGGTGCGGGGCAGCGGGTCGGGGCGGACCACCACGTGGGCCGGGACCTTGAACGCCGCCAGCCGGGCCGCGACGTGCTCCTGGAGCTCGGTGGTGGCGACCTCGGACCGCAGGTTCACCACGGCCGCCACCTCCTCCCCCAGCTTCGGGTGCGGCAGGCCGACGACCGCGCAGTCCAGCACCGCGGGGTGCTCGAACAGCGCCGCCTCGACCTCCGCGCAGTAGACGTTCTCGCCGCCGCGGATCACCACGTCCTTGAGCCGGTCGACCACGTGCACCCAGCCGTCCTGGACGTAGCCGAGGTCGCCGGTGCGGAACCACCCGTCGGTGAAGGACTCCGCGGTGGCCTCCGGGTTGTTCCAGTAGCCGCGCACGATGTTGGGGCCGCGGAAGCACAGCTCACCGATCTCGCCGTCGGGCAGGTCCTCGCCGGTCGCCGGGTCCACCACGCGCAGGTCCGCGCCCGGCACGCACCGGCCGACGCTGTCGGCGCGGTCCAGGTAGTCGACGCCCGCGTTGGTCGTCACCGCCGAGGTCGTCTCGGTCAGGCCGTAGCCGCTGGCGGGCGCCACCCCGGTGCCCAGGCCGCCGATGCGGTGCACCAGGTCGGGCGGGATCGGCGCCCCGCCCATGTTGACGCCGTCGAGCTGCCGCACCGCCTCGCCCTCCTCGACCAGGTCACGGATCACCGTCGGAACCCCGGCCGCGGTGGACAGTCCCTCCGCTCGGATCAGCCGCGCCGCGACCGCCCGGTCCCACCGGTGCAGCGTCGCCAGCTTCACCCCGGCCAGCGTGGCGAAGCACAGCGAGGTCAGCCCGGCGATGTGGAACAGCGGGAAGGTCAGCAGGGCGCCGGGCTGCGGGCCGTCCGCCGCCCCCAGCGGCGGGAACACGCCGCCGTTGGCCAGCGCGGCCTGCACGCGCCTGCCGACCACCGTGTTGAGCAGGTTCGTGCAGTGGTTGCGGTGCGTGCCGACCGCGCCCTTGGGGCGTCCCGTGGTGCCCGAGGTGTACATGATCGTCGCGTCGTCGTCGGGATCTGGAGCGGCCTCCGGCAGCTCCGCGTCGGCGGGCAGCGACGCCACGAGCTCAGACCAGCCGCGCGCCCCCGGTGCCGGTGCGCCGCCGCGCACCTGCACGACCGGGATCCCGCGGTCGATCAGTGCGGCGCGCTCGGCGTCGGCGAACACCAGCGCCGCCCCGGAGTCGGTCAACCCGTAGCGCAGTTCGGCGTCGGTCCACCAGGCGTTGAGCGGGACGGCGATCAGCCCCGCGGCCTGGATCGCCCAGAAGACGATCGACCACTCCGGGAAGTTGCGCATCGCGATGGCCACCCGGTCGCCGGGGGCCAGCCCGTACTCCTCCCGCAGGCACCGCGCGAGCCCGGCCACCAGCCGGAAGTGCTCGGCGAAGCTGCACCGGAAGTCCTCGTACACCAGGAAGTCCCGCGCGCCGTGGCCGCGGCTGAACAGCACCACGTCGCGCAGCGTGGCCGGGCCGCCGGTGTAGACCCGCATCGGGATGCCGCCGACCTCCCGGGTGGCGATCTCGAAGTCCCCGCCCGGCCCGGTGAGCTCGGCGAGCAACCGCTCCCGCTCGTCCTGCCCCATCAACCCCTCCTCGCGTGGTCGATCTCGAAGCCGGGGCAGCGCACCTCGTGGCGCATCCCCCGGCCGGACGACATCTCGGTCATGGCACCCCTCCTGCCCCACTCAAGTCCACAGTGGATGGTTTTGGGGAGGTTCCGCGCGAGCACGTTCTCGGTGACACTAGGCTCGACCGCGCGGCGAGCACAAGAGGACGTCCGGGCAGTTCCCGGCGCCGCGCGGGGAAGTCGCCGAAGAGCGCGAAAACCCTGCCGCACACCAGGAGGTTCCGTGAGCACAACGGCCGAGCAGCGGGTCAGCTGCACCGTTTCCGACGGCGTGGCGGACGTCCGGATGAGCAGACCGAACAAGCTCAACGCGCTGGACCAGGCCATGTTCGACGCGCTCGTGGCCACCGGGCTGCGGCTGCGCGAGGACCGCGGCGTGCGCGCCGTCGTCCTCTCCGGCGAGGGCCGTGCCTTCTGCGCCGGGCTGGACTTCGGCAACTTCCAGCAGATGGCCGACGGCTGCCGGGCCCCGGAACGGCGCGCGGCGACCACCGAAGCGGTCGGCCCGGCCAGGTCCCGCGGCCAGCAGGCGGCGCACGTGTGGGCGACGATCCCGGTGCCGGTGATCGCCGCGGTGCACGGCGTGGCCTTCGGCGGTGGCCTGCAGGTCGCCCTGGGCGCGGACATCCGGCTGGTGGCCGCCGACGCCCGACTGTCGGTGATGGAGGTCAAGTGGGGCCTGGCCCCGGACATGACCGGCACCCAGCTGCTGCCTGAGCTGGTGGGCCGCGACGTCGCCAAGGAGCTGACCTTCACCGGCCGCGTCGTCAGCGGCACCGAGGCCGCGGAGCTCGGCCTGGCCACCCGCGTCGAAGCCGACCCGCTGGCCGCCGCGCTCGACCTCGCCCGCGAGATCGCGGGCAAGAGCCCGGAGGCGATCCGCCATTCCAAGCGGCTGCTCGACATGGCGGGCCGCGCCACCCTGGACGAGGGGTTCGCCGCCGAGCGGGAGGTGATCAACGCCCTCATCGGCAGCCCCAACCAGACCGAGGCGGTTCGGGCCAACCTCGACCAGCGCGCCCCGCAGTTCACCGACCCCGCCTGATCCGGATGAGGGGCTCCGCCGGGGCCCCTCACCCCGCCGGGCGGGGCGGCCACGGCGGGATGAAGTCGGGGTAGTCGGCGCTGACCTGCATCGGGAACTCGGCCGGTCGCTTGGCGAGGAACGCGGCCACGCCCTCGGCGGCGTCCGGGGCCGCGCCGAGGTGGTTCATCGCCTTGGAGTCCAGGCGGTGCGCCTCCCACGGCGAGCTCGCGCCGAGCATGCCCCACAGCAGTTGGCGGGCTACCGCGACCGAGATGCCCGAGGTGTTCTCGGCGATCTCGCGGGCGATGCCGCGCGCGGCGGGCAGCAGGTCGGCGTCGGGCACGACGTGGGAGACCAGCCGACCGGACAGCGCCTCCTGGGCGTCGAAGACCCGCCCGGTGGCGACCCACTCCATCGCCTGGGAGATGCCGACCACGCGCGGCAGGAACCACGTCGAGGCCGCTTCCGGCACGATGCCCCGGCGGGTGAAGACGAAGCCGAACCGCGCCGACTCGGCGGCCAACCGGATGTCGGCGGGCAGCATCATCGTCACACCCACCCCGACCGCCGGACCGTTGAACGCGGCGATCACCGGCTTGCGCGACTCGGCGATGCGCAGCGCCACCGCGCCACCGCCGTCGCGCGGCACGCCGTCGATCTGCCCGGCCGACCATCGGGCTCGCGCCCGCTCGTCGTTGGCGCCCGCGTTGAAGGTGTCGGCACCCCCGCTCAGGTCCGCCCCGGCGCAGAAGCCGCGCCCGGCACCGGTGACGACCACCGCGCGGACCTCGTCGTCGGCGTCAGCAGCGCCGAAGGCGTCGATCAGCTCGTCGCGCATCACGTGGGTGAAGGCGTTGAGCTTGTCCGGGCGGTTCAGCGTGATCGTGGCGGTGCCTTCGGACACCTCGTAGCCGATCTGGGTGTAAGTCATCGCACCATCCACTCCCCGGTGAACTCCGGTTCGGTCTTGTTCACGAACGCCGCCCGCGCGGCCGGCGCGTCGGTGGCGAAGTTGATGGCCTGCGCGCGTGCCTCGTTCTCCAGCGCGTCCCGGAGCCCCTGGTGGCTGCCCGCGTGCAGCATCTGCTTGTTCTGCGCCAGCGCGATCGGCGGACCCTGCGCGAGGCGCGCGGCGAGGTCGGCGACGAAGGCATCGATCTCGGCGTCCTCCCGCACCCAGGTCACCGCGCCCAGCGCGTGCGCCTCCTCGGCCCCGATGATCTCGCCGAGCAGCGCCAGCCGCTTGGCCTGCTGCATCCCGACCACCCTCGGCAGCAGCCAGGAACCGCCGAAGTCCAACGACAACCCGCGCTTGGCGAAGATCTGCGAGAACCGGGCGCCCGGGGTGCACACCACGAGGTCGCAGCCCAGCGCCAGGTTCCACCCCGCGCCGACCGCCACACCCCGCACCTTGGCCACCGACGGCTTCGGCAGCTCGTGCAGCGCCAGCGCGATGTCGTTGATGCCGTGCATCCGGCTCAGCGGGTGCTGGCTACCGCGATCGCCGCTGAGGTCCGCGCCCGCGCAGAAGTCCCCGCCCGCGCCGGTGAGCACCACGCAGCGCACGCTGTCGTCCACCGCCGCCTTCTCCACCGCCTCGCGCAAGCCGCGCCAAGCCGCGGTGTCCAGGGCGTTCTTGCGCCTCGGCCGGTTGATCGTGGCCGTCAGCACCGGGCCGTCCTGGACCACCAGGACCTCGTCACCATCCATTGTGCTCACCCACCGCCTTGGTACCGGTGCGCAGACCGCACCTCTTGAAAACCGGCTGACGCGCTGGAAGGGTCCGAGTGCCACCAGAACCCCAGGGAAGCGAGCCAGCATGTCCGAAGTGGAATTCCGGCAGTCCCGGTTCACGGTCCCCGCCGGGGCCGCCGACATCCTGCTGGTCCGGCACGGCGAATCCGCCCCGGCCCGCCCCGACCGGCCGTTCCCGCTGGTCGACGGGCAGGGCGACCCGGAGCTGGCCGCGCATGGCCGGGAGCACGCCGAGCGCGTCGCGCGGCGGCTGGCCGCGGCGGACCTGGACGCGATCTACGTGACCACCCTGCGCCGGACCGTGCAGACCGCGGCGCCGCTGGCCGCCCGCCTCGGCCTGACCCCGCAGGTCGAACCGGACCTGCGGGAGGTACACCTCGGCGAGTGGGAGGGCGGCCTGTTCCGGCAGAAGGTCGCCGCGAACGACCTGGTCGTCCAGCGGATGCACGCCGAGCAGCGCTGGGACGTCATCCCCGGCGCGGAATCCGCCGAGGCGCTGGGCGAGCGGGTGCGCGGCGCCCTCGAGCGCCTGGCCGCCGCGCACCCGGACCAGCGGATCGCGGTGTTCACCCACGGCGGGGTCATCTGCCAGGCCCTGGCGCTGGCCACCGGGTCCCGCCCGCTGGCCTTCCTGGGCGCCGACAACGGCTCGATCTCCCGCCTGGTGGTCACCCCGGAGCGCTGGATCGTCCGCAGCTTCAACGACACCGCCCACCTCGGCGCCGACCTCACCACGCAGGCCGCCGCGCTGAGCTGACCGGCGCCGGGTCACTTCAGGCCCAGCGCGCGGACCGCGTCGGCCGGGTCACCCGGTGGCAGGAGCGCGATGGCCGGGGTGGTGACGCCGTTGTCGACGTACTGCTGGACGCGTTCCCGGCAGTGCTCGGCCGGGCCGTGCACCACCAGGTCGTCGACCACGCTGTCCGGGATCGCCGCCAGCGCCGCCTTGCGGTCCCCGGCGTCCCAGGCCTGCCACATCGGGGTGAGCTCCTCGCGTCCCAGCCACTCGTGGAACGCCCGGTACACCGGCACGTTCAGGTAGGCCGCGATCTGCCGCCGCGCGACGCCGCGGGCCGTGTCGGGGTCGACGCCGGGCATCACGAAGATCCGCGCCACGATCTCCTTGCCGGGACCGCCCTCGTGCACGTGCGGGACGACGGTGCGCACGTCGTCGGGCGAGAGCCAGTTGATGATCGCGCCGTCGCCCTCGCGCCCGGCCAACCGCAGCATGCCCGGGCGCAGGGCGGCGACCAGCAGCGGCGGGACCGGGTCAGCGACCAGCCCGGCGGTGAAACCCTCGACCTGGAAGGTGTCGTAGGACTCGGTGACCTTCTCCCCGCTCAGCGCCCGGCGCAGGAACCGCAGCGTGTCGCGGACCCGCTTGAAGGGTTCCTCGAACGGGATGTCGTTCCAGCGGGAGACGATCACGTTGGAGGAGGTGCCGATGCCCAGCGCGAACCGGCCGGGGGCCGCGGCGGCCAGCGTCGCCGCGCTCATCGCCAGCGTCGCCGGACCCCGGGTGTAGACCGGCACGATCGCGGTGCCCAGCCGCAGCCGCGGGGCCCAGGCGCTGGCCAGCGCCAGCGGGGTGAACGCGTCGGCGGCGTTGGCCTCCGACGACCACACGTCGGTGAAGCCCAGGTCCGGCAGCTCGGCGACCAGCTCGCGCTGCTCGGCCAGCGGCAGGCCCTGGAACGGCACCGTGATACCCCAACGTTGTTGCACTGGCGATCCCTTCGATCACGACGGCGCGTAGCGCGCCTTGAGCTTCCCCTTGACGAGCTTGCCGGTGGGGGTGCGCGGCAGCTCGGCCGCGAAGTCCACGCTGCGCGGCACCTTGTAGTGCGCGACGCGCTGGCGGGCGTAGGCGAGGATCTCCCGCTCCAGTTCCGGCCCCGGCTCGGCACCGGGCGCCGGTTGCACCACGGCCTTGACCGCTTCGCCCATCTCCTCGTCGGGCACCCCGAACACCGCGACGTCGAGGATCGCCGGGTGCAGCACCAGCACGTCCTCGACCTCCTGCGGGTAGATGTTCACCCCGCCGGAGATGATCATGAAGGCCTTGCGGTCGGTGAGGAACAGGAAGCCGTCCTCGTCCAGGTAGCCCAGGTCGCCGACCGTGGCCCAGTTGTCGTGCGCGGGGTGCCGGGCCTCCCGGGTCTTGCCCGGGTCCCCCAGGTACTCGAAGCCGATCTCCTCGCGTCCGAAGTAGACGGTGCCGACCTCGCCCCTGGGCAGCTCCTCGCCCGCCTCGTCGCAGACGTGCACCTCGCCCAGCACCGCCCGGCCGACCGAGCCCGGCTTCTCCAGCCACTGCGCGGAATCGACCATCGTCATGCCGATGCCCTCGGTGGAGGCGTAGTACTCCAGCAGGACCGGCCCCCACCAGTCGATCATCGCGCGCTTGACCTCGACCGGGCAGGGCGCGGCGGCGTGCACCGCCACCCGGTGGGTGGACAGGTCGTAGCGCTGCCGCACCCGCTCGTCCAGCTTCAGCATCCGGACGAACATCGTCGGAACCCACTGGCTGTGCGTGACGCCGTAGCGCTCGATGGCCCGCAGCGCACCCTCCGGGTCGAACCGCTCCATCATCACCACGGTCCCGCCGAGCGCGTGCACCGAGGCGCAGTACCGCAGCGGTGCCGCGTGGTAGACCGGGGCCGGGGAGAGGTAGACGGTCTCCTCGCCGAAACCGAAGACACCGCGCATCAGCTCGACCAGCAGGTTGCCGGGCTCGTGCACCTCGCGGTCGGGCAGGGCGGGCTTGATCCCCTTGGGGCGCCCGGTGGTCCCGGAGGAGTAGAGCAGGTCCGCCCCGCACGGCTGCGCGGCGGGCACCTCGGTCGAGGCCGCGGCCAGCGCCTGCTCGTAGTCGTCGAAGCCCGGCACCGAACCGCCGTAGGCCAGCCGCAACCCGACACCGGACACCTGGCCGGAAACCGCCTCGGGCAGCTCCCCCAGCCCCGCGGAGACCACCAGCGCGCTGGCCCCGGAATCGTTGACGATGTAAGCGACTTCAGCGGGTTGCAGGTGGTTGTTGACCGCGCACACGTACATGCCTGAGCGCAGCGCCGCCCAGTAGACCTCGAAGGCCTGCGGGCAGTTGTCGCTGAGCAGCGCGACCACGTCGCCCTTGCCCAGTCCCGCGGCGCGCAGCCGGTTGGCCAGCCGCAGCGATCGGTCGTCCAGTTCCCGGTAGGTCAGGTGCCGACCGGACCCGGCCATGATCAGCGCCGGTCGGTCGGGGTGGGTCGCGGCGTGGATTCCTGGGTACATGCGGCTCCTCCTTGAACCATCGGCACCCGCTGCTCACCTCACGAGGCGCTCCAACTCCCCGAACAGCCGCCTGGCCTGCTCGGCGCTGGGCACCGCGAACACCCCGCTGGCCTCCACCAGCACGGTGTCCGGGTCGTCCTCGGTGCTGATCGTGGCGACCGACTCCGTCCACCGGCCGTCGACCCGCTCCACCCGGCCCACGATGCGCAGCGGCGTCTCCAGCGGCACTGGGCGCCGGTAGCGCAGGGCGAGCTTCACCGTCATGCCGGGCTTGCCGCGCGTGGCGTGCGCGTGACCGAGGATCTGGTCCAGCAGCAGGGCACTGATGCCGCCGTGCCCGTAGCTGGGCGGCCCCTCGTAGGCCAGGCCGAGCGTGCACCGGCCGACCGCGGTGCCGTCGACGACCTCCACCCGCATCGGCGGCGCGATCGGGTTGCCCGGCCCCGAGGCGGGGTTGTACGTCCGGCGGGCGCGCCGCCCGCCGTCGATGGTGGCCGGTTCACCGCGCCCGCGGCTGGTCGCGGTCAGCGGCGGCACCAGGGCGCGGACCTGCTCGGCGAGCTCGGTCAGGGTCGCGGCGTCGACCTCGGTGCGCACCGCGGCATCGGTCAGCTCGCGCAGCGCGGCACCGAGCTCCCGCGCGGCCCGGCGGCGCTCCGCCAGGTCGTCGTCGACGTCCACCGGGTCACTCACCCCGCCAAACCGGCTTGCGCTTCTCGGCGAACGCCCGCGCGCCTTCCTGGGCGTCGGCGGAGCTGAACACCGGCGCGGCGATCGCGGCCTGCTCGGTGAAGGCCTCGGCGTCGGTCCACCGCACCGCCCCGGAGACGATCTGCTTGGTGGCGCGCACGGCCAGCGGCCCGTTCGCCGCCACCCGCGCGGCCAGCTCGCGCGCCCCGGCCAGCGCCTCGCCGGGTTCGGTGAGCTCGTTGACCAGCCCGTGGGCGTGGGCGACCTCGGCGGTCAGCGGGTCGCCGGTCAGCGCGACCTCCATCGCCAGCTGGTACGGCAAGGTCTTGGGCAGCCGCAGGAGACCACCGGCAGCGGCGACCAGACCGCGCTTGACCTCGGGCAACCCGAACTTCGCCGCCCGCGAGGCCACCACCAGGTCGCAGCTGAGCGCGAGTTCGCAGCCCCCGGCCAGCGCCCAGCCCTCGACCGCGGCGAGCAGCGGCTTCGACGGCGGGCGCTCGGTGACCCCGCCGAACCCGCGACCGGGGATCGACGGGCGCTCGCCGCGGGTGAAGGCCTTGAGGTCCATGCCCGCGCAGAACGTCCCGCCCGCGCCGGTGAGGATCCCGAGGACGGCGTCGGAGCGCTCCTCCAGCTCGTCGATGGCGGCGGCCAACCCCTCGGCGACCGTGCGGTCCACCGCGTTGCGGGCCTCGGGCCGGTTGATCGTGATGACGGCGACGCCGTCGGCGATCTCGGTCAGGACGCTGTCACCCACGCGCATCTCCTCGGGATCTCGGGCCAGGGCGGCCCCAGTATCGCCCGCCGAGCCGCCCAGGTCCAGACCGACCGGCCGGTATGAAGCAGACCAACCCCCGCACGCACCCATAGCCAGGACCAATGACCCGCAGCCACCACTGAACCACGGTCCACCACGCCCGAACACCGCAGTTTCAACTGAAACCTCGAACCGCCGTGGGCGGAGACCACAGTTTCAACTGAAACCTCGAACCGCCGTGGGCGGAGACCACAGTTTCAACTGAAACTGCGGTTCGACGCGACTGGGGATCATAGCTGGGGGCACAGTTTCAACTGAAACTGTGACTCAGGGCGCCCGGGGTCTACAGTTTCAACTGAAACTGTGGCTTCGGGGTGACTCGGGGGGGCACAGTTTCAACTGGCACTGCGGTTTGTCGGCGGGGCGCGGCTGGTGGGTTGGTGGTGCTCGGGGGCGGTGGATTCGTATTCTTCGCGGATGGACCTGCGGCTGGTGGAGTACTTCGTGGCAGTCGTCGACCACGGCAGCGTCACCAAGGCCGCACAAGCCCTCTACATCGCCCAGCCCTCGCTGTCGCAGGCGATCCGCAGTCTGGAGCGGCAGCTCGGCGTCGAGCTGTTCCACCGCACCGGCCGCCAGCTGGTGCTCACCCCCGACGGCGAGGCGTTCGCGGCCCCGGCGCGGCGGATCCTCCGCGACGTCGAGCGCGCCCGCAGCGCCGCCCACGAAGTCCGGGCGCTGGGCAGCGGCCAGCTCGACATCGCCGCGCTGGCGACCCTGGCCGCGCACCCGCTGCCCGAGCTCGCCGGCGAGTTCCACCAGCGCCACCCCGGCGTGCTGCTCAACATCCTCGACCCCGGCGGCTCGGCGCGCGTGGTCGACGAGGTGCGGCGCGGGCGCGCCGAGCTCGGACTGACCAAGCTGCCCCCGCACAACGCCGGACCGCGCGGTTCCTCGCTGCGCACCCGCGAGCTCTACACCCAGGAGATCGTGCTGGTCCTGCCACCGAAGCTCGCCGCGCAGCTGCCCGATCCGGTACCGCTGTCCGCCGTCGAAGGCATCCCGCTGGTCCTGGAGTTCACCGACACCCGCACCCTGGTCGACGACGTGCTCGACGTCTCGACGCTGACCGTCGCGGTGGAGTCGGCCAACCGGCAGGCGATCTGGGACCTGGTCGCGCACGGCGCGGGCGCCACCTTCCTGCCCCGCAGGATGGCCGAGCGGGAGCTGCCCGGCGCGGTCCTGCGCTCCACCACACCGGAACTGCGCCGGACCGTCGGTTTCGTGCACCGGCCAGGACCGCTCTCCCCCGCCGCCGAGGCGTTCCTGGCGATCGCCGGGGTCAGCGCGGAGTCCGCGCCATCCGCAGGAACGCCCGCCCCGCAGGGGACAGCACCGCCGGGTCGTGGAGCACGCCGTAACCGAGCTTGATCGGCGGGTCCACCGCCCGCACGATCGCGCCACGCGCGGCGGCCTGCTCGGCCAGCGGCCGGGCGAGCACGGTGCCGCCGACCCCGGCCAGCACGAACGGCAGCATCGACTCGCGGTGCTGCACGACCGCCGACGGCCGGGTGCGCTTGCGGGCCGCGCTGAGCGCCTTCTCGATCACGGTGCGGCCGGTGCTCTTGGGCACGATCACCAGCGGCAGGTCCGGCAGTTCGGCCAGCGGCAACGGGTCCTTGGCCGGGACGTCGGTACCGGGCGGGAACACCAGCCAGAACTCGTGGCTGCCCAGTTCCTCCACCTGCAGGTCCGAGGCGGGCACCGGCAGGTTGGTGAACACGATCTCGCAGTGCCCCTCGCGGATCAGCGCCGCCCCGGCCTCCTCGTCGCGCAACTCGGCCAACCGCAGTGAGACGTTCGGGTAGCGCTGCCGGAACCGGCCGACCAGCTGCGCCACCGGGTGCACCGCCAGCGAGGCGGCGACGTGGATGTCCAGCCGCCCGCGCGGCAACCCGGCCGCGTCCACCAGCGTGCCCTCGGCGGCGACGACGTCCCGCAGGACCTGCCGCGCGGGACCGACGAAGGCCTGCCCGGCCGAGGTCAGCACCATGCCGCGCCCGATCCGGTGGAACAGCTCCACGCCCAGGTCCCGCTCCAGGCCGCGGATCGCCTGCGACACCGTCGGCTGCGCCAGCTGCAGCGCGCTCGCCGCGGCGTTGATGCCGTTGTGATCGACGACCGCCAGGAAGTACTCGACCTGGTGCAGCTCCACCCCGGCAGCTTATACAGCCCCCACCACCCCGGGACCAGACGCGGCCGCCCGGGCGCGGAACCAGCCGCAGGTGGCCGTCGTGGCAACGCCGCCGGTCGGTCCTACCCCTCGCCAGGGCCGACCGGCGAGCGCTCCGGCGCACCCCGGGTCAGAGGCCGAGGTCCTTGGCGATGATCGTCTTCATCACCTCGGTGGTGCCGCCGAAGATGCGGGTGACCCGCGCGTCGGCGTACATGCGGGCGATCGGGTGCTCCAGCATGTAGCCGTAGCCGCCGTGCAGCTGCAGGCAGCGGTCGACCACTGTGGACTGGAGCTCGGTGCAGTACACCTTGACCTTCGCCGCGTCGGCCGCGGTCAGCTCCCCCGCCTCCTGCTCGTCCAGCGCGCGGTCCAGCAGCGCCCGCCCCGCCTCGATCTGCACCGCGCACCCGGCCAGCTCGAACTTGGTGTTCTGGAAGCTGCCCACCGGCTTGCCGAAGACCTCGCGCTGGCGCACGTAGTCCAACGTCAGGCGCAGCGCGGCCTCCGCCGCGGCCTGGCCGGACACCGCGATGCCCAACCGCTCCTGCGGCAGGTTCGCGCCCAGGTACTGGAAAGCGCGGCCCTCCTCGCCGAGCAGGTTCGCCGCCGGGACCCGCACGTCGTCGAAGAACAGCTCCGCGGTGTCCTGCGCCTTGAGCCCGAGCTTCTCCAGGTTGCGGCCCCGGCTGAAGCCGTCCATGCCCCGCTCCACCACCAGCAGCGACAGCCCGTCCCGCCGGTCGGTGCCCTGGCCGGTGCGGGCCACCACGATCACCAGGTCGGCGTTGTGGCCGCCGGTGATGAACGTCTTGGCACCGTTGAGCATGTAGTGGTCGCCCTCGCGGGTGGCGGTGGTCGCCATGCCCGCCAGGTCCGAGCCGGTGCCGGGTTCGGTCATCGCGATGGCGCTCATCAGCTCACCACTGGCCAGGCCCGGCAACCACCGCTGCTTCTGCTCGGCGTCGCACAGCGAGATGAAGTAGGGCACGACGACGTCGGTGTGCACCTTGAACCCGCCCAGCGACACCCCGGCGCGAGCGGTCTCCTCGGTGATGACCGCGTTGAACTTGAAGCTGCTCGTCCCACCCCCGCCGTACTCCTCGGGGACCTGCAGGCCGAGCATGCCGACGGCGCCCGCCTTGCGGAACAACTCGCGAGGCACCAACCCGGCCGCCTCCCACTCGCCGAAGTGCGGCACCACCTCCTTGGCCAGGAACCCCCGAACAACCTCGCGGAACGCCTCGTGCTCGGCCCCATAAGCGGTACTACGCATCCACCCTCCCAATCCACTCGAACCTCGCTTCCTCGAACGACCTCCACCCCACCCCGGGCACCACGACCCAATGGGGCCAGGCACCCGGTCCCCACTGCAATCGCGGGACGTCGACCGCGGCCGGATTGCTCGTCAGAGCAGTTCGAGGATGGTGGCGTTGGCCATGCCGCCGCCCTCGCACATCGTCTGGAGGCCGTAGCGGATGCCGCTGGAGCGCATGTGGTGCACCAGGCGGGTCATCAGGACCGCGCCGGACCCGCCCAGCGGGTGGCCGACGGCGATCGCACCGCCCAGCGGGTTCAGGCGCGCCGGGTCCGCGCCGGTCTCCGCCAGCCAGGCCAGCGGGACCGGGGCGAACGCCTCGTTGACCTCGAAGGCACCGATGTCGTCGATGCCCAGTCCCGCCTTGCGCAGCGCCTTGTGCGTGGCGGGCCACGGCGCGGACAGCATCATCACCGGGTCGTCACCGGCCAGAACCGCGGTGTGCACCCGCGCGATCGGCCGCAGGCCGCGTTCGCGGGCGATGTCGCTGGTGGTGATCAGCAGCGCGCCGCTGCCGTCGGAGATCTGCGAGGCGTTGCCCGCAGTGACCACGCCGTCCTCGCGGAACGCCGTCTTGAGCTTGCCCAGCGATTCCAGGCTGCCGCCGCGCCGGATTCCCTCGTCCACACCCAGCTCCGGCAGCTTCACCAGCTGGTCGTCGAGGGCGCCGGAGTCGGTGGCCGCGGCCGCCCGCGCGTGCGAGGACAGCGCGTACTCGTCGAGCTGCTGGCGGGAGAAGCCCCACTTCTCGGCGACC
This sequence comes from Saccharopolyspora sp. NPDC000359, assembly GCF_040300525.1. Lineage (NCBI taxonomy): Bacteria > Bacillati > Actinomycetota > Actinomycetes > Pseudonocardiales > Pseudonocardiaceae > Saccharopolyspora > Saccharopolyspora sp. NPDC000359. Next base: position 63,639 of record NZ_JBEPDU010000043.1, read on the forward strand.
ATCTCCGCGCCGATGCCCTGGTTGAAGCCCCTCACCCCGTAGCGGTCCAGCACCGGGTCGGGCAGTACCTGGTCCACGCCCTGGCGGGCGAAGCCCATCGGCACCCGGCTCATCGACTCCACCCCACCGGCCACCGCGATGTCGTAGTACCCCGCGATGACCCCGGCGGCGGCCGCGTGCACCGCCTGCTGGCTGGAGCCGCACTGCCGGTCCACCGAGGTGGCGGGCACCGATTCGGGCCAGCCCGCCGCCAGCACCGCGGTCCGGGCGATGTTTCCGGCCTGCTCCCCGGCCTGGCTCACGCACCCCCACACCACGTCGTCGACGTCGGCCGGGTCGATCCCGGCGCGCTCCACCAGCGCGCTGAGCACCCGCGCGGACAGCTCCGCCGGGTGGATCCCGGACAGCGCGCCGTTGCGCTTGCCGACCGGGGTGCGCACGGCTTCGACGATGACTGCGTCCCTCATGTGCTGCTCCTGTCTGGGGAGGCGGGCCAGGAGTCGAATGAACCACCCGGCCTGGTCCACGGGCAAAGATCGGGCGTCAAACGTTCGGATAGGCCACACCTATCCACCCCAGTGGGAGGCGCGCAGTTCGCGGCGCAGCAGCTTGCCGGTGTCGGTGCGGGGCAGGTCCGGGACGAGCTCGATGCGCCGCGGGACCTTGAACCCGGCCAACCGTTCCCGGCAGTGCTCCGCCAGCCGGTCGGCCAGCCCGCCGGTGGTGCCCGGGGCGGGCTGCACGATCCCCAGCACCGACTGCCCCCACTCCTCGTCCGGCACCCCGATGACCGCCGCGTCGGCGACTTCGGGGTGCGCCAGCAGCGCCGCCTCGACCTCGGCCGGGTAGATGTTGACGCCGCCGGACAGGATCAGGTCGGTGCGCCGGTCGCACAGGAACAGCCAGCCCTCCTCGTCCAGGTAGCCGACGTCGCCGACGGTGATGAGGTCGCCGTGGCGGGCGGCCGCGGTCTTGTCCGGGTCCTTGAAGTACTCGAACCCGGTGATGCCGCTGCGGAAGTACACCGCGCCGACCTCGCCCGCGGGCAGCGGTTCGCCCTGCTCGTCGAGGATCCGCACCTCGGCCGCCGACAGCGGGTACCCAACGGTGCCCGGCCGGGTGAGCCACTCCGACGAGCGCACCGCGGTGACCGACCCCTCGGTGGCGCCGTAGAACTCGGTGAGCACCGGCCCCAACCACTCGATGCAGCGGTGCTTGACCTCCACCGGGCAGGGCGCACCGGCGTGCACCACGCTGCGCAGGCTGGAGGTGTTGTAGCGCTCGCGCACCTCGGCGGGCAGGCGGAGCAGCCGGTGCAGCACGGTCGGCACCGTGAACGTCGAGGTCACCCGGTGCTCCTCGACGAGCTGCAGCACCTGCTCGGGGGTCGCGCGATCGCTGAGCACGACGGTGTGGCCGAAGTTGAGCCCGACGAAGGCGAAAGCGCCGGGTGCGGCGTGGTGCAGCGGGGAGAGCACCAGATGCAACCCGCGACCGGGCACGATGTCCAGGCGGGCCATGAAGTCCAGGTAGTGCGGTGGGACCTGGGGTTCCCGGCCGGTGAGCGCGCGCCGCACCCCCTTGGGCCGACCGGTGGTGCCGGAGGTGTAGAGCATGAGCTCCCCGGCCGTGCGGTCGGGCGGTTCGGTGCTCGGCTGGCCGTGGAACAGCTCCTCGTAGTCGCGCCAGCCGGGTGCGCCACCGACGGCGAACCGCTGGATCCCGGCGGCCTCCAGCACCGGCCCGCACCGGGCGGTCAGGGCCGCGTCCACGACCACCACACCCGCTTCGCAGTTCGCCACGACGTAGCCGATCTCCGGCTCGGCCAGGTGGTGGTTGATCGGCGTGAAGTACAGCCCGGACTGCCAGGTGGCCAGCCGCAGCTCGAAGAACGGCAGTCCGTTGTGGACCACCGCGGCCACGCAGTCGCCGGGGCGCAGCCCGAGCGACCGGAAGGCGTGCGAGAGCTGGTTGGCGCGCTCGGCGAGCTGGGCGAAGCTCACCGCGCGCCCGGCGACGTCGACCACCGCCGTTCGGTCCGGGTCGGTGCGCGCGGTGGTGAACAGTCCGAGCTCGTCGGCTGCGACGGGCATGTGCGACCGCCTCCGGTCTCCGCGGTCAACCACGCACGCCGCCGAGGATGCGGCGGGCGTCCCGGTCCGGGTCGACCAGCAGCGCCATCACGATCCCGCCGACCACGACGGTCAACCCGAACAGCTGGAAGGCTTGCGCGTAACCGGCACCGGGCGTCGGCGCCACGTCCACCAGGGCGCCGGTCAGCGCCGGGGCGAACAGCCCGGAGAGCGTTTGCAGCGCGAGGAAGAACCCGAGCGCACCGGGCTGTTGGCGGGTCGGGCTGATCTGGGAGACGACGGCGTTCATCACCGGCAGCGACACCACCATCAACCCGTAGGCCACCACCACGACGGCCACCGACGCCCAAGCCCCGCCGAAGTAGGGCAACGCGGCCAGCAGGCCACCACCGATCAACAGCGACACCGCGGGCAGCAGGCCGCGCTGCACGCGGGCGCTGGAGCCGCGCGAGATCATCCGGTCGGTCAGCCAGCCCGCCCCGACCATCGCGATCATCCCGGTGATGCTGGGCAGCCCGAACATGGCGCCCGCCTGCACCCGGCTGAACCCGAGCCCGACCTCGAAGTAGGACGGCAACCAGGTCAGCACCACCGACACCATGCCGTACACCATGAAGGTGCCGATGGCACCGCCGAGGAAGCTGCGGCTGAGCGCGATCTTGCGGAACGGCACGCGCACCTCGCCGTCGTCCTGCCGCACAGCTGCCTTGCCGCGTGGCGTCGCGTACGGGCCCTCGCGGCCGATGATCAGCCAGGCGACGCACCAGACCACGCCGACCAGCGCCAGCGTCACGAACGCCGCCCGCCAGCCCCAGGTCACCACGACCAGGGTCAGCACCGGGGCGACCGCGATCTTGGCGATCGAGGCGCCGGAGGACAGCCACGCCGAGGGCAGGCTCCGCTTCTCCTTCGGGAACCACTCGAAGGCCCCGGCGTTGGCCATCGCGGTCGCCGGCCCCTCCGCCGCGCCGAGCGCGATCCGGCTGACCAGCAGCGCCGCCCCGGTCGCCGACAGCAGCACCGGGACCTGCGTCAACGACCACAGCACGGCCAGGCCGAGCAGGACCCACTTGGTCTTGACCCGGTTGGCCAGGAACCCGACCGCCACGCCGCTGGCGCTGTAGAGGAAGAAGAACGCGCTGCCGATGAAGCCGATCTCGGCGCTGCTGAGCCCCAGGTCGGCCTTCAGCGGCTGGGCGACGATGCCCAGCACCGCCTTGTCCGCCCAGTTGACGATCATGAACAGCACGAGCATCGCGGTGATGGTCCAGGCCATCCCCGGTCGGAAGACCGGCTGCGCGGCCGGTGGGGACGCGACTCGATCCAGGTCGCCAGCCGTCATGGGGAGCGTCCCTTCGTCGGAATGGCCGGTGCGGCACTCCCCCACCGGCAGGGCCATTCAACGAGACCCCCGTCACATGGTCAAAGACGCCACCCTGAACACACGGATAGGCGATCGCTATCGGTCCCGAAGCGCTGACAACCCGTCGAGCACTGCGAAACGTGGTACCGCTCCGGATCCACACAGTCGTGAGCGGCGATGGTCGTAAGAACCACCCTCGCCACTCACGAGGTGGTCAGCAGCAGGCGTGGCCGGACGTGTACTCCTGGTCGTGCCACCAGAACCCGTCCTGCCGCGGGAGGGTTCGCACGGTGTGGGCTGGTCGGGTGGGGGCGCGTTCGCGGGGGTTGGCGATCAGGTCGTCCACCTCGTGGAGGACACCGTCGAGCATCACCTTGCGCATCCGGGTCAGGGCGTTGATGTCGGCGAGCGGGTCGCCCTGGACGAAGGCCAGGTCAGCTAGCTTGCCCGGGGCGACCGTGCCCAGGTGGTCGCTCATGCCGAGCACGCGCGCCCCGCCGACCGTGGCCGCGCGCAGCGCGTCGTGGTGGTCGATCCCGTTGCGCACCATGGTGTCCAGGTTCAGGTGGTAGGAGATCGCGTGCGGCGCCAGCGGCGAGTCGGTGCCGACCGCGACGTGCGCGCCCGCGGCCAGCGCCCGGCGCGCCGTGGCCACCTGGCGCGCGTTGTAGCGCAGTTCCACCTCCGGGTAGCGCCCCACCGCCTCCTCGATCTCGGCGCGGAGCTCGTCGTACATCACCTCGGGCATCAGCGCCGCCAACCTCGGGTCCTCCAGCGCCCACGCGGCGAAGTGGTACACGGCTGGAGCGGCCGCGCTGGCCAGGCCCAGCGTCGGCGTGATCGACATCCCGGACCGCGCCAGGGTGTCGATCACGTCGGAGTAGGCGCGGCCGGTGTGGCTCTCCTTGTGCCGGTGGCCGTAGCGGCTGGTTGCGCCGGTGTGCTCGACCGCGTCCGCGCCGAGCGCGGCAGGCCCGTACAGGTAGTGCGAGCTCACCGGCACCCCGGCCGCGTGCGCCTGCCCGATCGCGTCCCGCTGGAGGGCGTAGGGCAGCCGCACGTAGGTCTTGACCATGTCGTGGCCGAGCTCGTCGACGCGCTCCAGTTCTCGGCGCAGTTCCGCGGCGTTGGTGGTGCTGCGGTTGCTGCCGTAGTACACCCGGTTGCCGTCGACGATCTCCCCGGCGCAGAACACCCGGGGCCCCAACCGGTTCCCGGACTCCTGCGCCTCCTTCGCCTCCACCGCGGCGTAGTGCCCCGAACCCGGCGACCGGATCGAGGTGACACCGAAGGACAGCCACAGCCTGGGGATTCGGTTGTCCTCCCACGGCAGGTGCTCGTGCGCGGCGACCATGCCCGGCAGCACGGTCAGGTCGCGCGCGTCGACCACCTCCGCCCCCGGCGCCACGGCGTCGGGCCCGACCG
>NZ_JBEPDU010000044.1:0-63637 GCF_040300525.1 Saccharopolyspora sp. NPDC000359
CGGACAAGAACCCGCTGTTCCTGGACGAGACGCTGTCCCGCGCCGAGTTCCAGCGGATCACCTCCGACCTGCTCGAGCGCTGCCGCAAGCCGTTCAGCAACGCGATCCGCGACGCCGGGATCAAGGTGGGCGACATCAACCACGTCGTGCTGGTGGGCGGTGCGACGCGGATGCCCGCGGTGACCGACCTGGTCCGCGAGCTCACCGACGGCAAGGAGCCGAACAAGGGCGTGAACCCGGACGAGGTCGTCGCGGTCGGCGCGTGCCTGCAGGCCGGTGTGCTGCGCGGTGAGGTCAAGGACGTCCTGCTGCTCGACGTCACCCCGCTGTCCCTGGGCATCGAGACCAAGGGCGGCATCATGACCAAGCTGATCGAGCGCAACACCACGATCCCGACCAAGCGCTCCGAGACCTTCACCACCGCCGAGGACAACCAGCCGTCGGTGCAGATCCAGGTCTTCCAGGGCGAGCGCGAGATCGCCGCGCACAACAAGAAGCTCGGCTCGTTCGAGCTGACCGGGCTGCCCCCGGCGCCGCGCGGCATGCCGCAGATCGAGGTCACCTTCGACATCGACGCCAACGGCATCGTGCACGTCTCCGCCAAGGACCTCGGCACCGGGCGCGAGCAGTCCATCAAGATCAGCGGCGGTTCGGCGTTGCCGAAGGACGACATCGACCGGATGGTCAAGGACGCCGAGGCCCACGCGGAGGAGGACAAGAAGCGCCGCGAGGAGGCCGAGACCCGCAACCAGGCCGAGACCATGGTTTACCAGACCGAGAAGGTGCTCACCGACAACGCGGACAAGATCCCGGCCGACACCCGCACCCAGGTGCAGGAGGCGATCAAGGACGTCAACGAGGCGCTCAAGGGCGACGACGTGGAACGCATCCGAACGGCGGTCGACCACCTGGCGACCGCGTCGCAGGCCATCGGCCAAGCGATGTACAGCAGGGAGGCGCCGCCGGAAGCCGGTGCGGAGGGGGCGGGTTCCGCGGAGGACGACGTCGTGGACGCCGAGATCGTGGACGAGGACGACCAGAAGAAGGAGTGACCAGCGCGTTCGCACTTCCGGGCACAATTCTCGGAATATTCCGCGAGGAATTCGTGAGAATACTTCGCGGCGGCCGAACGGGGTACCAGCGAGTGGTGCTCCCGTCGTTCCCGGGAATCAACTTGGTCTACTGTGGACACGCTGGTCTGTTCCGGTGATTGCCCGCGAGTGGTCTGCCCCAGCGGTGCTGCCTGGCTAACCTCGAAGGTCCTCGAAAGATCCGTGCGTGCGGCATTGCGAGGTCTGGGGTGGAATGCAGCTACTGGGAATTCGGCGCGATCGTCCGGCACGAGAAGGCACGCCACGACGCCGGGGCGGCCACGGCTCCCGGCAGGTTCGACATCCCGGCGTTCCTCACCTCCCGCGACAGCGGGCTGGACCAGCCAGCGGACCCGAATGCGGTGCTGGAAGCCGCCGAGGACAGCGTGCGCGCCAAGGGCTGGATCGACCACGGCCGCCTGAACGACGAGTGGTACGAGATCGTCTCCGCCCTGGTCCACGGCCACTCCCTGACGTACCTGTACCTGACCGAGCCGGGTCAGCCGGAAACCCGCGCCATGGCGGCGGTCAGCAACCTGGCCTTCCGCATCATCATGCGGGGCGAGGAGGTGTGGATCGACGAAGTGGCGGCGAGCGCCGCGGAGCGCTCGGTGGTGGAGTGTCTCCCGGACGCCAACCCGGCCAACGGCCGAGGTGTCCTGGTGCCGGCGGAAGTCCTGGCAGCAGCAGCCCTGGAAGCGGAGAACCACAAGGCCGACCAAGGCGACTGGATAGCCTACGAACTGGGCCAGGCAGGCATTAGCCGAGATGACGCGCTCGAGGTGGGCGGACTCGTGAACCTGGCCGACCGCGTGATCGGCCAGTTCAACGTGGTGAGCAGGGGTGCCCACGGGCGGAACCGCGTCGCCCCCTGGGCGGTGACCGTGCATCACAATTCCACGGGAAGGGTCGCGCAAATCCCACAACCGCCGGACGGCGTAGAAGTTCTGGTGACTCCGGGGGAGGCGGACCTGATCGCAGATTCGTTGCGCTCCTACCACGATGAGTCCCGCGCGTGAGCAAAACGAGAATTTTACACCCGAACGCGGCAGATCTATCTGCTGCTATCGGAGGAATTGTGTTGCAGCTGGGTAAAAATATGCGTCAGCTCGCAGCATGACTTGGTATGACGATACCAGTTGTCGTCGGAGCCCATTCTTGGGGGGCGATCAGGTGTGAACGACCGGATGCCGCCGCAACCTCGAGCAGCAATGCTCGCTGCCGGAACGGCGCTGACCCCGTTCCACCCGCTCACAGGTGCGGCGTTGATCATGACCGGGCCGCAAACCTTCCACATCCAGCCGGATCAGTTGCCGAAGGTCCTTACCGGACTGGACGAGGTTCACGCCAAGTACCAATTCGCGCGAGACGAGGCGTTGCGGCTCTCGGGCGTGGCAGCCCCGTTCAAGGACGATGCCACGATCGACGTGATCAAGAGGATTTGCGCCAGGGCCCAGGGCGGCGAGGGCAACCTGTTCGAGTTCGCGCAAAGCCTGATGGACTGGGTCGATGCGTTCAAGGACGCGGTGCGGCGTGCCATCGAGGACTACCAGCGCATCGACGAAGAAAGCAGCATGGCGTGAACCCCCACGGTGAGCCTGGAGGTTTGCAGCCATCAACAACGCCGCCGCAGGTGCAGCCCTCCGGTGCCCGCTCTCGCGGCCCGCTTCTAGCGCTGGTCCTGATCATCGGAGCTGGCGCGCTCGGGGTGGCCACGTGGTTCGTCGTAGCTGCGTTGGGGGGCTCGGAGCGGACCATACCGGGACAACCGGCGCCGGTGGCGAATGATCCGTTCCGCATCGAGCGGCCGAAGAACCTCAGGGCCATCAGTGATCCTTGCCAGCTGTTGAGTCCGCAGCAGCGGGACCAGCTGGCTTCATTGCCTGCAGGGGTGCCCGAGCCGACGCCATGGGGACAGCAGGCGTGCCGCTGGAGGAACCAGCAGCTCACGGTCAGCATTTCTCCGGACACCGTGCAGGGGCAAGGGTTGAGGTACACGGCGAAGGTGGTTGCCGATGGTGAGCCAACGGCAGCGGTCGCCGGGTACCCAGCGCTGCACTACGGAATCAGCAGTGGTTCATGTGGCACCTTCGTTGGCACTTCGGACACCGAGCTCGTGCTGGTCAGCTTCCAAGCGGGCTCCGAGGGGCGGAACAACCCGGAGTACGCGAACCCGTGCGTGGTGTCCGACAAGATCGCGGAAATGGTGCTGGCGAACCTGCCTCCTGCGTGAGCAGGAGCAATCGCGGGAAACAGGAAACGGGGTTGCGATGGGGGCGTTCGACTGGGTTTTCGGCAAGCGCGAGGTAACTGGGCAGGCGCAGATGGCGTTCGACCACCCGAAGGTCTATGCCGAGGTCGAGGGCGGGCCGGGGGTCGAACCACTGTCGGCTGCGGCGAGCGAGTGGAAGGAGAAGGTGAAGAGCGCCTTCGACGACGCCAATTCGGCGCTGGAACGAGTTTTGAAGGACTCCGAGGTCTTGATGCAGGGAGGTGCGGCAGACCAGGCGCGAGACGCAGTCACCCCGCTGGCGCAAGCCACCCAGGAAGCGATCGAGATCGCTGCGCGAGGGGGTGATGCGCTCGATCTCCAGGCGCAGGCATCAGCGGATTTCAAGCACGCTTTTCCGGAGCCGTACCCGTTGCCGGCGAGCAACATTGGTTGGGCTGACTACGTCAACCCCGCTGCGTTCGCGGTGAAATCCGGAATTCGGGCCTCCCACGAGGATCGGCACGACGAGGTCGAGGCTCGCGCTCGACAGCTGTACGAGGACTACGTCCGGAGCAGCAATGAACGCATCGACGGGATGAAGCCCTTCCCGCCGCCGCCGACGTTCACCGCGGACGTGGCTCCGGCGGAGACGACTCCGGTGGGCAAGGTGGAGCCGCTGAGCAGCAAGACCGGTACTGGGGATGCCCAGGCCGTGCCCGAGGTGCCGCGTCCTGTGACACCGCCGCCTTCGGTCGAGCCCACCCCGCCGCCTCCGGTGGCGCCGACACCTCCGGGCGAGCAGGCTCCGGACGCTGAGGTGGCTCCGGAGTCCCCGGCTGAGTCTGACTCGGCGTGGGTGGCTCCTGCCGCGAGTGGCACTCCCGCCGTTGGCGGGACCGCGCCAGCTCCGACGCCCGGTGGTGCAGGTGGTGGGGTCGTCGGCGGCGTGGTCATGCCGCCGGGTGGTCGGTCCGGGGCGACGCCTCCGGGCGTGCCGGGGACTGGGCGCGGCGGTGGTCCCGGCACGGGTCGCAGCAGCCCGGGTACCCCCGGCGGTGGCGGGCGCACCGGCAGCGGGTTAGGCGCGCCAGGGCAGGGGTCGAGCTCCCCGCCCAGCCCGCCTGGGCGCGGGTCGACGTCCGGTCCCGGTGCGGCGGGGGCTCCCGCGGCCGGTGGGCGGCAGAAGGAGGAGGACAAGGAGCACGGTCGCAAGTTCGTCAAGGGCGGTCGGGACGCTTGGGAGGACTTGGAGATCCCCAAGGTCGCGCCGCCGGTGTTCGGGGACTGGGAGGCCGAGGCGCTGCGGGGCAAGCCGCCGCGACCACCGGAGGAGAGGTAGTCCGCGCCGTGCTGGCCCCGGGGTGATCACCGGTCAGTTAGCCTCTGGCGGTGCTCTTCCTCGTGATCGCCGCTGCGCTGCTCCTCGTCTTCGCGATCAGCTTCCTCCGCGACCGCCGCCGGGTGCGCAACGGTGTCTACCTGTTCTTCTGCTTGATGTTCGTGATCGCCGGGCTGCTGTTCGAGCTGGCCAGGGTGTCGGAGACCGCGGCTGTGCTGATCCTCGCGGCGATGGTGTTCCTGGTGCCGGTCTTCGTGCTGGTGCTGGCCGGGTTCCTGATCGCCAACGGGATCACCATGCTGCGCCGCGAGGGCAGGCGGGTGGCCAACCTGCTGTCGCTGGGCGCTGGGCTCGGGATCATCGGGATGATCGCGCTGACCTTCGTGGCCGCCTTCCACCCGTGGGAGCCGCTCGTGATGTTCGTGCGGTCCACCACCAGCGTGCTGTTCTACGTGTCGTTCGTGTTCGTGTGCTTCCTGCTCTACTCCTTCGTGTACGGCAGGTTCCCGCACCGGACCAACGTCGACTTCATCGTGGTGCTCGGTTCCGGCCTGATCGGTTCCCGGGTGCCGCCGCTGCTGGCCAGCCGCCTGGACCGGGGGCGCGCGGTGTTCGAGGCCCAGCGCGCGAAGGGGCGGCAGCCGCTGCTGGTGACCTCGGGTGGGCAGGGGCCGGGCGAGGACCTGCCCGAGGCGCGCGCCATGGCCGACTACTTGATCGAGAAGGGCGTGCCCGCTGAGCAGGTCCTGGTGGAGGACCAGTCGCGCACCACCGAGCAGAACCTGCGGTTCAGCAAGGCGGTCATGGCGCAGGTCAAGCCGGACCCCCGCTGCGTGGTGGTGACCAACAACTTCCACGTGATGCGCGCCGCGCGCATCGCCCGCGCGGAGAAGGTCAACGGCCAGGTGATCGGCTCGCCGACCGCTCGCTACTACTGGCCGAGCGCGACGATCCGCGAGTTCGTGGCGATCTTCCTGTCCCACAAGGTGATCAACGGTGGCATCTGCGTGCTGCTGTTCCTCGGTGGTCTCTCGGGCTGATCCGCGGGCCAGGAGCCGCGGGCGGTTAAGATCGCCGGGTCCGTTCGCGGGGGGCGTGCGGAGCTGCCGCCCCCGCGCTGTTCTTCCTTCGTGGAATAGGGGAGTTTTGAGCACGCGGTTGATCCCGGCCATGGTGGCGATCGTCCTAGGCGGACTGCTGGCGTTCGCCCTGTTCGTCCCGTACGTCGCGCGGCAGTACCGCAGACGCGGCGAACTCGGCATGGGCAACGCCGCGTTAGCCCTGGGCGGGCTCGTCTACAGCCTCGCGCTGGTCGCCTACGTGCTGCTGCCGATGCCCCAGCTGGGGCCGGACTTCTGCGCGGTCCACGGCACCAGTGGTCCACAGTGGACTCCGTTCGCCTTCCTCGCCGACATGGAGAAGGAGGCGATCGGCACCGGGATCGCGGCCACGCTGCGCAACCCGGCGCTGACCCAGGTGCTGATGAACGTCGCGCTGTTCGTGCCGCTGGGCATGTTCGTGCGGTACATGTTCCGGCGCGGTGTGCTGGCCACCACCGCGATCGGCGTGGGCGTCTCGCTGCTGATCGAGGTGACGCAGGGCACCGGCATCTGGTTCCTCTACCCGTGCGCGTACCGGCTGTTCGACGTCGACGACCTGATCGCCAACGGGCTGGGCGGGTTGCTGGGCGCGCTCGCCGCGCCGGTGCTGCGCGCCGTGCCAGGCCAGCGCCTCGTCGTCGACCCCGGTGAGCCGCGGCCGGTCACCAAGTCGCGGCGGCTGCTGGCGATGATCTGCGACCTGATGGCGCACCAGCTCTCGGGCGCGCTGTTCGTCACCGTCGGCAACTTGCTGCTCCTCCTGGTGCACGGCCAGTTGGTCATGGGCACCGTCGCGCCTGCCGAGCTGGCCGGCTACGCCGAGGTCAACGCGCTGGCACCGTTGTTGCCGTGGTTCCTGCTGGCGGTCGTCGTGCCGGTGGTGGGCAAGGCCCCCAGCCTCGGGCAGCGCATCGTCCGGTTGCAGGCGGTGGGGCGGGACGGGCGCCCGGCTGGGCCTGGGATGCGCGTGCTCCGCAGCCTGCTCGGTGTCGGTGGCTACGTGCTGCTGTCGCAGCTGGGCACGTTGCCCGAGCTCAGCGCGCTGTCGCTGCTCGCGTCCGTGCTGGGGCTGGCCTCGCTCATCGCCCTGTTCGCCACGGCCGGGCGCCGCGGGCTGTCCTACGCGATGACCGGGCTGCGGTTGACCGACTCCCGCGCCGTCGAGCGGACCGCGGTCCTCAGCTGAGGTCGCGGGGCTGGGCGGGCAGCGTCGCCGACACCTCGAAACCGCCGTCGGGCAGCTGGCCGGAGCTGATCTCACCACCGGCCAGCTGCACCCGCTCGGCCAGCCCGATCAGGCCCTGCCCGCCGCTGGGCAGGCTGCGCTGGAAGCCCGCGGCCGGGCGGCCGTTGCGGATCGAGACCGCGAGCTGCTTCGGCCCGTAGTCCAGCGCGACGGTGGCCCGCGCGCCCCCGGCGTGCTTGTGGACGTTGGTCAAAGCCTCCTGCACGACCCGGTAGGCGGCGCGCTCCACCTGGTCGGACAGGTCGCGGCGGTCGCCGGTGAGGGCCAGCTCGACGTCGAGCCCGGCCTCGCGGGAGGCCGACACGAGCGCTTCGAGGTCCTTGAGCTTCGGCTGCGGCGGTTCCGGCGTCTCGTCGCCGGGGTTGGCGCGCAGCACACCGATCATCTGCCGCAGCTCGTCCAGCGCGCCGCGGCCCACCTGCTGGATGGTCGCCGCCGCGCTGGCCGCCTTCTCCGGGTCGGCCTTCGCCACCATCTCCAGCGCCCCGGCGTGCACCACGACCAGGCTCACCTGGTGCGCAACGGAATCGTGCATCTCGCGGGCGATGCGGGCCCGCTCCTCGCTGCGCGTGCGCTCGGCGATCAGGGCCCGCTCGCGCTCGGCGCGCTCGGCCCGCTCCACCCAGTGCACCAGCCTCGCGCGGCGACCGGCCATGTAGCGGCCGACGACGACGGGGAAGAGCAGGATGAGCGCCCGGATCACGACCCCGGTGACGAGCACGTCCAGATCCGGGCGGAACTCGCCGATCGACCAGCCGACCTCCACCAGGACGGCCAGCGTCGCCACGCTCCAGACGTGCCAGCCCCGCCGCCCGTAAGCGCCCAGCGCGTACAGCGCGGGGAACAGCGCGAACGACATCGAGACCAGCACATGCGCGACAGTGACGGCGAGGAGCACGACAACCGGGTACCGGCGCATGCCGAACAGCGCGAGCGCGGCGAGGAGCGCCCCGGCCAGCAGCGGCAGCGCGTCCCCGAAGTCCGGGTTGTTCTGCACGATGCTCAGCGCGGAGAGCCCGAAGGTGACCGCGCTGACCACGGCCAGCAGCACCCACCGGGGCACGCCCGCGAGCCAGGACGGCCGCGTCCCGACGAAGGGGGCTTCGTCCGGTTCGGGGGTGCTCGGCGAGGACGTGCTCAGCTTCTCGGTTGCCACGCCGCGAGCCTATGGCAACGGGTGTCGCACCGGATTGACCCCGGGTTGTACGCCTGGGGTATGACGGGCTCGGGCGTGCGTGATCTCCCGTGCGCCTGGCGGATGATCGTCGAATCGGACCGCAGTGCGACGCCCGCGCAGCGCCGCCCGCCATACCGTCGCGGCATGGTTCACACGAGCGAAAGCCCGCCCACCGAACGGATTCCCGCAGCGCCCGCCCGCACCCGCCTCCACGGCGTCGACATCGCCAGGGGATTGGCGGTGCTGGGCATGTTCGTCGCGCACGCCGGTCCGGCGGTGCTCAGCATGAACGCCGGGGGTGCCGCGGAGGTCCTGGCGACGCTCTCCGACGGGCACGCCTCGATCCTGTTCGCCACCCTGGCCGGGGTGTCGCTGGCGCTGCTGACCGGGGGCAGCCGCCCGCACGAGGGCATGGCGCTGCGCCGGGACCGGGTGCGGATCGCGGTGCGCGCGGCCCTGCTCTTCGTGCTCGGCATGGCGCTGACCCAACTGGGCACCCCGATGATGGTGATCCTCTCCTTCTACGCGCTCTACTTCCTGCTGACCCTGCCGTTCCTGCGCCTGCGGCCCGCGGTGCTGCTGGTCCTCGCCGCGGTGTGGGCGGTCGCCGGGCCGGTCGCCTCCTTCCTGATCCGCGGCGCGATCAGCAGCGGGGACACCGCCGGTGGCGCGCTGGCGTTCAGCGACCTCACCTCGTGGGACGCGGCCGTCGCCGGTTTCCAGCGGCTGCTGCTCGACGGCGCCTACCCGGTGCTGACCTGGATGCCGTTCGTCCTGACCGGGCTGGCCGTCGGCCGGTTGGACCTGCGGGCCACCGCGGTGCGGGTGAAGCTGCTGGTCAGCGGTGTCGTGCTGGCCGTGCTCGGCACGGTCGGCTCGTGGCTGGCCCTGCACGTCTTCGGTGGTGTCCGGGCACTGGAGCCGGTGCTGGCCAACCTGGAGCCGATCGCCGCGGAGATCGGCAAGGAACCGCTCGAACTGCTGCAGATGTTCGGCTTCGGCGTCGTGCCCACGACCACCCCGGCGATGCTGCTGATCAACGGCCCGCACAGCGGGACGCCGTTCGAGGTCGTCGCTTCGACCGGCGCGGCCCTCGCGGTGCTGGCGCTGTGCCTGTTCGCCGGGGACTTCCTGCGCACGCTGCTGGCCCCGCTGGCGGCGGTCGGCGCACTGGCCCTGACCGTGTACTCGGTGCAGGGCCTGCTGCTGGAGCCGGTGGTGACCGGGCTCGGCGAGCAGCCGTGGCTGCCGCTGCTCGTCCTGGCGCTGGGCTCGCTGGTGCTCTGCGGGCTGTGGCGGCCGCTGCTCGGCCGCGGGCCGCTGGAGCGGGTTCTGCACTGGACCTCGACCAAGGCGGCCGACGTGGTCGCCCGCTGACCTGCGGTGGGGCGGGCCGGTGGGCGTCGGCGAGGTCGACGCCCACCGGCGGTGGTTGGATCGGCGCGTGGACTTGCTTCGCCATCTCCGGTTGTTCGTGGCGGTCGCCGAGGAGGGGCACTTCGGGCACGCGGCCGACCGCCTCGGCATGACCCAGCCGCCGGTCTCGCAGGGCGTGCAGCGGTTGGAGACCAAGCTCGGGGTCACCCTGCTCACCCGGGGTTCGCGGGGGGTGCGGCTGACCACCGCCGGGGCCGAGCTGCTGCCCCGGGCGCGGGCGCTGCTGGACGGCGCCGAGCAGTTCGAGGAGGAAGCGCGGCGGCAGCGGGAGAACCGCGGCGCGGTGCGCATCGGCGTCATCCCGGCGCTCAGCGACCGGCAGGTCGCGGCCAGCACGGCCGCGGTGCGCGCGGCAGCACCGGACCCGGCGGCCCGCACCGTGATCACCACGACGGCCTCGACCACCGACCTGGTCGAATCGGTCGCCGCCGGTCGGCTCGACTGCGCGGCGGTGCACCACCCGGCGCTGATCGGCGCGCTGACGTCCGGCCCGGTCCTGAAGATCCCGCGCTGGCTGCTGGTCCCGGCTGAGCACGCGGCCGACCGCAAGCCGTCGCTGCGTGCCCTGCGCGGCCTGGCCTGCGCGACAGCTCCG
This sequence comes from Saccharopolyspora sp. NPDC000359, assembly GCF_040300525.1. NCBI lineage: Bacteria > Bacillati > Actinomycetota > Actinomycetes > Pseudonocardiales > Pseudonocardiaceae > Saccharopolyspora > Saccharopolyspora sp. NPDC000359. Next base: position 10,198 of record NZ_JBEPDU010000044.1, read on the forward strand.
CGCAACCACGGCACGGCCGCGTTCGACCTGCTCGTGGACACCCTGCGGGCCAAGGGCCTGGACCCGGACTTCGTGCCCGCGCCCGGCGACCGCGACGCCATCACCGCGGTCGCCGCGGGGCGGGCGTTCGCCCTGACCACCGATCCGGACCTGGACGGACCGGGCGTGGTCCGCGCACCGGCCGGGGACGACCTCGCGCTGCGGGTGCGGCTGGTCTGGCAGGAGTCGGCGGCCGACGACGTGGTCGCCGCGTTCGAGGCGTCCCTGCGGGGTGCCCGGTGAGCCCGGTGGAGCGGCGCATCCGCGAGGTGCTGGCCGACGCCGGTGCGGAGGGTTGGGTGCACGCGACGCAGTTCGGCGGCGGGCGGGAGATCTGCGTCGGCGCGGACGAGCTGGTGGTCCCCGCCTCGGTCTACAAGCTGCCGCTGCTGGTGGCGCTGTGCCGGGCGTTCGACGCCGGTCGGATCGACCCGCGCGCCGCGGTGCGGATCGACCCGACGTCCTGCACCCCCGGGCCGAGCGGCTTCTCCACGTTCCTCGACCCGGTGACGGTGTCCTGGCGCGACCTGGCCGCCTCGATGATGGCGGTGTCCGACAACGCCGCCGCCGACGTCATCCTCGGTGCCGTGGGCCTGGACGCCGTCGCCGAGGTGCTCGAGGACCTGGGGCTCTCGCGCACCCGGGTCGTCGGGGGCGTCGTCGACCAGCACGCCTCGCTGGTCCGCGACCTGGGTGCCACCACCGCGGCTGAAGCCTTCGAGCTGCTCAGCAACAACGACGCCGCGCGCACCGTCAGCGAGTACGACCCGGCCTACGCGAGCGCCACCACGCCGCGCGACATGACCCGGCTGCTCGAGCTGATCTGGTCCGACGCCGTCGCCTCGCCGCAGCAGTGCGCGCTCATCCGGCGGTTGATGGGCCACCAGGTCTGGATGCACCGGGTGCGGTCCGGGTTCCCGTTCCAGGGCGTGCGGGTGGCGGGCAAGACCGGCACCGTCGGCGCGGTGCGCAACGAGGTGTCGGTGGTGCAGTTCGAGGGCGAGGAGCCGGTCGCGGTGGCGGTGTTCACCCTCGCCGCGCGAGCCGACTCGGCGCTGCCGCGCGTGGACTCGGCGATCGGGGAGTGCGCCTGGCTCGCCGTCAACGACCTGCGCTCCGGGCGGCTGTGAGGAAAACTTTCTCCGCTCGGAACCGGACATGTGGGACCGGCCGGGCGCTGCGGTCATATCGAACCGCTATCGCCGTGCCGTCGGCTGCGGATTGGCGCGATCGCACGAGTGCTGCTTGATTGGTCCCGACCGGACCTCCGGTCGTGGGATTGGAACGGAGAAGTACTTGCGGCACAACGACATCCGACTTGGGCGACGCGCTGTCCTGGGGGCGCTGCTGGCTGTTCCGGCGCTGGTGGCGTGCGGCACCAGCCAGGGGGCTCCGCCGCCCGCCCCCGCCTCGCCCGGCCCCGACCTGGCCGAGCTGGAGCGCCGCCACGACGCCCGCCTGGGCCTGTACGCGATCAACGTCCGCACCGGCCGGACGCTGGTGAACCGCCCCGACGAGCGGTTCGCGCTGTGCTCCACCTTCAAGACCTACGCGGTCGCGGCCCTGCTGCGCGACCACGGTGCCTCCAGCGACTACTTCGACAAGATCATCCGCTACACGCGGGACGACCTGGTGAGCTACTCCCCGGTGACCGAGCAGCACGTGGACACCGGCATGACGGTCCGCGCCCTGTGCGAGGCGACCATGACGGTCAGCGACAACACCGCGGCAAACCTGCTGCTGCGCGAACGCGGCGGCCCGGCGTCGATCGCACCGTTCGCCCGCTCCATCGGCGACCCGACCACCCGGCTGGACCGGTGGGAAGCCGAGCTGGGCACCGCGATCCCGGGTGACGAGCGGGACACCTCCACCCCGGCCGGACTCGCCACGGGCTACCGGGCGCTGGTGGTCGGTGACGCGCTCGCGGCACCGGAGCGGGAGCAGCTGACCGCCTGGCTCGTCGCCAACACGACCGGTGACAAGGCCCTGCGCGCCGGGCTGCCGCCGACCTGGCGCACCGGGGAGAAAACCGGCTCGGGCGAGTACGGCACCCGCAACGACGTCGGTGCCACCTGGACCGAGGACGGCACCCCGATCGTCATCGCGGCCCTGAGCAGCAGGCCGCGGCAGGACGACGAGGGCCGCGACGAGCTGATCGCTGACGCGGCCCGGGTGGTCGCCGCGCACCTGCGCTGAGCCAGCTGTGGACGGAGTGCTCGCCGTGGTGCTGCCACGGCGAGCCCTGCCCGCGCATCGATCGAACGGTTGATCCTGTGGTGCGGCTTCCGGTGCGCGGCAACCGATCCTCGGAGCGATGTGCGCGCCCGCGCCCGCGGGAACAGTGGGACCTGGAGACGGTGACCGCAGGGAAGGAAGCACATCGGCGATGAAGAAGCTCTACTGGGCGGCGTTGGTCTACATGGTCCTCGGGCTGGCGGCCGGGATGTACTACCGCGAGCTGACCAAGGTCCAGGAGTTCACCGGCGACACCCAGCTGGCGGGGCTGCACACCCACCTGCTCGCGCTGGGCATGCTGTTCTTCCTGGTGGTGCTGGCGCTGGACAAGGCGTTCGGGCTGTCCGGGAACCGGCTGTTCACGTTGTTCTTCTGGTTCTACAACGCGGGCCTGGCGCTGACCGCTGCGATGATGGCGGTCCACGGGACGATGACGGTGTTCGGCGTGGCGAGCTCGGCGGCGATCTCGGGCATCGCCGGACTCGGCCACATCCTGGTGACGCTCGGCCTGGTGCACCTGTTCCTCGGGTTGCGCAAGGTGCTGCCGGGGCGGCGCGACGTGGCGGCGGGCTAGTCCCGCTTGGCGCGGCTGGGTGCGACGCGCGGTGGTTCGTTGGGCTGCTTCGGGTAGACCGGCGGCCACGGCGCGTCCTGCAGCCCGGCTGCCATGTCCCGCGCCGACTGCTCCAGCAGCGGTTCGATCGACTGCGGCTGCCGGTCGGCCCACGGGTCGCCGCGCTCGGCGAGCCGACCCGGGACCGTGGCGATGGTCAGCGAGTCGGGTTCGACGGTGGCCACCTCGTCCCACGAGATCGGCGCGGACACCTGGGCGCCCACCCGCGGGCGCACGCACCACGCGCCGAAGACGGTTTTGTGCGGGGCGTTCTGGTTGTAGTCGACGAACACCCGCGCCCCCCGCTCCTCCTTCCACCACTTGGCGGTGACCAGGTCGGGGTGGCGGCGCTCCAGCTCGCGGGCCAGCGCCACGGCGGCGGCCCGCACCTCGTAGCTGTTCCACCGCGGCAGCAGCAGGGCGTAGATGTGCAGGCCCCGCGAGCCGGAGGTCTTCACCTGCGCCTCGATGCCGTGCTCGCCGAGCAGCTCCCCGGTCAGCTGGGCGGCCTCGACGACCTGCGCGAACGTCACGCCGGGGGAGGGGTCGAGGTCGATGCGCAGCTCGTCGGCGACCTCCGGGGTGTCGGCGTGGTAGGGCCAGACGTGGAAGCCCAGGCAACCGAGGTTGACCGCCCAGGCGATGTGCGCCAGGTCGGCGGCCACCAGCGCGTCGCTGGTGGTCCCGTTGGGCGTGGACACCAGGGTGGTCCGCAGCCAGGGTGGCGCGGACCCGGGCACCCGCTTCTGGAAGAACGACTTCCCACCGGCCCCGTCCGGGTACCGATCCAGCAGCAGCGGCCGCCCCTGCAGGGTGCTCAGCAGCGGCTCGGCCACGGCCTGGTAGTACCGGATCAGGTCGAGCTTGGTCTCCCCGCGCTCGGGGAAGAACACCTTGTCCGGGTGCGAGACCTTGACCTCGGTCCCACCGAACTCCAGCACCACCGATTCACCCACGACCGACCTCCACCGCAGTTCCCGGGCCAGCCTAGAACCCCAGCAGCCTCCACGCAGCGAGTTCGGCGGCGCGCTCTGCGGGCGGTCAGGCCGTTGTTTCGTGCACGTGGTGCCAGCGGAGGCCGGTGGGGGTGCGGCGGAGGACCGCAGTGGTGCGGCGGGTCGTGGTGGCGCCGTCTTGGCGGTGGGTCTCGCGGAAGCGGACGACGGTGAGGTCGGTGGTCTCGGCGACCGTCGTGACCTCGTCCACCTCGATCGCCAGGCCAGGTGCCGAGCCGCCCGCCCCGGACAGCGCCTCGAAGAGCTGGTCCGCGCCCAGCACCGCGCCGTCGGTGGTGATCAGCGTGAAGTCGTCCGCGTGCGCGGCGCGGAGCTCGGCCAGGACCGCGGGGTCGCAGCGCTGGCCGAGCCAGTTCGCCAGCAGCCGGTGCAGCCGCTGGACCTCGGTGCGGACCTCGGTCACCAGCCGCGCTCGCGCCACTCGGCGAGGTGCGGGCGCTGCTCGCCCAGGGTCGAGTCGTCACCGTGGCCCGGGTAGAACCAGGTGTCGTCCGGGAGCTCGGCGAAGACGCGGTTCTCCACGTCGTCGACCAGCGACCGGAAGTCCTCCGGGGAGGTCGTCCTGCCCACCCCGCCCGGGAACAGCGAGTCGCCGGTGAACAGGTGCGGGTGGCCCGCCGGGTCGCGGTAGAGCAGGGCGATCGAGCCGGGCGTGTGGCCGCGCAGGTGGATCACCGACAGCTGCGAGTCCCCTACGTCGATGGTGTCGCCGTGCTCGACCAGGCGGTCCGGCGGCACCGGCAGCGCCTGGGCGTCGGCCGGGTGCGCCACCGTGAAGCACCCGGTCTGGCCCGCCACCGCACCCAGCGCCTGCCAGTGGTCGGCGTGCTGGTGGGTGGTGACGATGGTGCGCAGCCGGGGGCGCTGGTCGTCGTGGCCGAGTAGGTCGGCCAGCCGCTCGGAGTCGTTGGCGGCGTCGACCAGCAGCGCGTCCCCGGTGGTGCGGCACACCAGCAGGTACGCGTTGTTGTCCATCGGGCCGACCGAGATCTTGGTGATGGTCAGCGCGGGCAGTTCCCGGCGGGCCGGGTTCCCGCCGGGCTCGACGTGTCCCGTGTACTCAGCTTCGTACTCCACGCACCGAGCTTAGGGCCTGCCCCTCCGCAGTGGATCAGCGCGGCGGTCAGGCCGCGGTGTGCTTGGCGGTGTGCTTGCCCGGGACCACCAGCCCGTAGATCACCAGCACCGACAGCGCGATCACCAGCAGCGACCACAGCGGGAACGCGGCCAGGAAGGCCAGGTGCCCGATCGCGCACAGCGCGGCCAGCACGATGCCGGTGGTGCGGGCCCACGTCATCTCGTACAGGCAGCCCACCCCGGTGGCCACCTGCAGCACGCCCAGCACCAGCCAGATCACGCCCCACGCGGTGAAGTTGAAGACCAGCAGCTGGCCCTCGCCGACGATGAAGTAGTCGGTGCGGAACAGCGCGGCCAACCCGTCGATGACGTTGAAGATCCCGACCAGCAGGATCAGCGACCCGGCGAAGGCCAACCACCCCGACATCGAGGTGCCCTCCGGCGCGGAGGTCATCGCCCACTGCTTCGACTGCTCGGGTGCCTGCGCCTGCTGCTCGGCCTGCTGGGTCTCGGCCCGCTGCTGCTCGGAACCGGGACCGGTCTGCGGAGTGGACATCGTGAGCGCCCCCCTCTTGCGAACTCGCCGACTTCCGCTGCAAGCGTCGCGCGATCGGGCGAATCACGCAGCCCGGACGGGCGACATTCCGCATGCCGGAAGTTCGGCCGCTGGTCAGAGCCAGTCGGGGAGGTCGGGTGCGGTGCCGTGGAGGTCCCGGGCGTCCGTGCGGCCGAGGAGCCAGCCGAGCATCGGGCCCGGTTCGCCGCGGACGCGGCTCGGTGGGGCCGTCGTGCCGCGGAGGTCCCAGGTGCGCAGGTGGTCGCCGAAGTCGACCTCCACCGCCAGCGCCGGGACGTCCGGGCGGCCGCCGAACTGCTGGGCGACGTCCTCCAGCAGCTGCTCGGCCTCGCGCGCCGGGATGTCGGCGAAGTCCACGTCGTGGTCCAGGTCGACCAGGTGCACCCACACCTCCAGCAGGCGCAGCCGCAGCATGTGGTGGGCGGGCATCGGGTCCCCGACCGCGTCGGCGATCTCGGCGGCCCACGCGTTCTCCGGCAGCTCCCGCGCGGCGTGCGCGAAGCGGTCGCAGGAGGCGGTCAGGTCCTCCAGCAGCAGCCGATGGCTGTGCTGGGCACCCTCGGCGATGGCCTCGTCCCGGTCGTCACCGCTGGCGTACATCGCGTGCTCGATCCCGGTGCGCGCCCAGATCAGCAGGTTTGCGAACCCGTCGGCGTTGCGCGCCAGGTGCGAGATGACGTGCGCGCGGCTCCAGCCGGGCAGCAGGCTGGGTTGCCGCACGGAGACCTCGTCCAGGTCGTCGACCGTGCGCAGCAGGCGCTCGGTGGCGCGGTTCACCGCGGCCAGCTGGGTGGTGACCTCGAGCGCGAGCGGCGCGCCGGTGCCGAGGACGATGTCGACCATGGTCCACCTCGCGGGGAACGGGAGGGGTGGGCGGGTGCACGCGTGAAACACCGAGCCTAATTGCGCAGGCCACAAGGGCGACAGTGCCCATTACGGGGGAATTTGCGTATCGTCGGGGGTATCGGTGCCCCACCGCTTCGGATGTCACACGGTCGGGTGTGACGCGGGGGTTGCGCCGGGTGCGGGGCGCAGGCGATCCGGGACTGTCGGTGGCCCCGAATAGCATGGACGACGCGACGTCGCGACCTGCCGATGACCGGGTCCTCACGCCCGGCCCGCAGCGGCGCGCGTCGGCCTCAACGCCAGAACTTCCGAAGGGATCACTGTGGCTGACCGCCTCGTCGTCCGCGGCGCCCGTGAGCACAACCTGCGCGGGATCGACCTCGATCTGCCCCGGGACAGCCTGATCGTGTTCACCGGGCTGTCCGGCTCCGGCAAGTCGAGCCTGGCCTTCGACACCATCTTCGCCGAGGGGCAGCGCCGCTACGTCGAGTCGCTGTCCGCCTACGCCCGGCAGTTCCTCGGCCAGATGGACAAGCCCGACGTGGACTTCATCGAAGGCCTGTCCCCGGCGGTGTCGATCGACCAGAAGTCCACCAGCCGCAACCCGCGGTCCACGGTGGGCACCATCACCGAGGTCTACGACTACCTGCGCCTGCTGTACGCGCGGGCCGGCAAACCGCACTGCCCGACCTGCGGGGAGGCGATCAGCAAGCAGACCCCGCAGCAGATCGTCGACCAGGTGCTGGAGATGCCCGAGCGGGCCAAGTTCCAGGTGCTGGCGCCGGTGGTGCGCGGCCGCAAGGGCGAGTACGTCGACCTGTTCGAGCAGCTGCAGTCGCAGGGCTACGCGCGCGTCCGCGTCGACGGCGTGGTGCACCCGCTGGACGCGCCGCCGAAGTTGAAGAAGCAGGAGAAGCACGACATCGCGGTGGTCGTCGACCGGCTCACCGTGAAGTCCAGCGCCAAGCAGCGGCTGACCGACTCGGTGGAGACCGCGCTGCGGCTGGCCGACGGGCTGGTGCTGGTCGAGTTCATCGACCTCGACGAGGACGACCCGCAGCGGGAGCGCAAGTTCTCCGAGAACCTGGCCTGCCCGAACGGCCACCCGCTGGGCGTCGACGAGCTCGAACCGCGCTCCTTCTCGTTCAACTCGCCCTACGGCGCGTGCCCGGAGTGCGCCGGGCTCGGCATCCGCAAGGAGGTCGACCCCGAGCTGGTGGTGCCCGACGAGGACCTCTCGCTGGCCGAGGGCGCGATCGCCCCGTGGGCCGGTGGGCACACCGCCGAGTACTTCACCCGGCTGCTCACCTCGCTGTCGGAGTCCATCGGGTTCCGGATGGACACCCCGTGGCGGCAGCTGACCACCAAGGTCAAGAAGGCCGTGCTACACGGCAGCAACGACCAGGTGCACGTCCGGTACAAGAACCGCTACGGGCGCACCCGCTCCTACTACGCCAACTACGAGGGCGTCATCCCGTTCCTGGAGCGGCGGCTGGAGCAGACCGAGTCCGACTACGCCCGCGAGAAGTACGAGGGCTACATGCGGGACGTGCCGTGCCCGGCCTGCGACGGCACCCGCCTCAAGCCCGAGATCCTGGCCGTGACGATGGCCAACGAGGAGATCGGCGAGCTGTCCATCGCCGAGGTCAGCGCGCTGAGCGTGCGGGAGTGCTCGACGTTCCTCAACGGGCTGGTGCTCGGGCCGCGCGAGCAGATGATCGCCGGTGCGGTGCTCAAGGAGGTGCAGGCGCGGCTGGGCTTCCTGCTCGACGTGGGCTTGGACTACCTGTCCCTGGACCGCGCGGCCGGGACGCTCTCCGGCGGGGAGGCGCAGCGCATCCGGCTGGCCACCCAGATCGGCTCGGGCCTGGTCGGCGTGCTCTACGTGCTGGACGAGCCGTCCATCGGCCTGCACCAGCGGGACAACCACCGGCTGCTGGAGACGCTGAGCCGGCTGCGGGACCTGGGCAACACGCTGATCGTCGTGGAGCACGACGAGGACACCGTGCGCAGCGCGGACTGGGTCGTCGACATCGGCCCGGGTGCCGGTGAGCACGGCGGTGCGGTGGTGCACAGCGGCACCTACAAGAAGCTGCTGGACAACAAGAAGTCGCTGACCGGTGACTACCTGTCCCGCCGCAAGCAGATCCCGGTGCCGGAGCTGCGCCGCCCCCGCGACCGCAAGCGGCAGCTGACCGTGGTCGGCGCCCGCGAGCACAACCTGCGCAAGATCGACGTGTCGTTCCCGCTGGGCTGCCTGGTCGCGGTCACCGGGGTGTCCGGTTCCGGCAAGTCCACGCTGGTCAACGACATCCTCGCGTCGGTGCTGGCAAACAAGCTCAACGGCGCCCGCCAGGTGCCCGGCAGGCACACCCGGGTCCGGGGCCTGGAGCACGTGGACAAGCTGGTGCAGGTCGACCAGTCGCCGATCGGCCGCACCCCGCGGTCGAACCCGGCCACCTACACCGGTGTGTTCGACCACATCCGCAAGCTGTTCGCGGCGACCACCGAGGCGAAGGTGCGCGGCTACCAGCCGGGCCGGTTCTCCTTCAACATCAAGGGCGGTCGGTGCGAGGCGTGCGCGGGCGACGGCACGCTGAAGATCGAGATGAACTTCCTGCCCGACGTGTACGTGCCGTGCGAGGTGTGCAAGGGCGCCCGGTACAACCGGGAGACCCTGGAGGTGCACTACAAGGGCAAGACGATCTCCGAGGTCCTGGACATGCCGATCGAGGAGGCCGCGGCGTTCTTCGAGCCGATCAACGCCATCCACCGGCACCTCAGGACGCTGGTGGACGTCGGGTTGGGCTACGTGCGGCTGGGCCAGCCGGCGCCGACGCTGTCCGGCGGTGAGGCGCAGCGCGTGAAGCTGGCCAGCGAGCTGCAGAAGCGCTCCACCGGCAAGACGGTCTACATCCTCGACGAGCCGACCACCGGGCTGCACTTCGAGGACATCCGCAAGCTGCTCGGTGTGATCAACGGCCTGGTGGACAAGGGCAACACGGTGATCGTGATCGAGCACAACCTGGACGTGATCAAGACCGCGGACTGGGTGCTGGACATGGGGCCGGAGGGCGGCTCCGGCGGCGGCACCCTGGTCGCCGAGGGCACCCCGGAGGACCTGGCGGCCCTCGACGACAGCCACACCGGCCGGTTCCTGGCCCCAGTGCTGGCCGAGGGCTGAGCTGCGGAGGACGGGGCCCGCACCGGGTGGTGCGGGCCCCGTTTTGTAACCTTTCCGCCACGGCACCGGCCCCTGGGTCCGTGATCGGACACACTGTGCCGACCGAACGAAGCGGTGAGCTGTCGGCGGGCGCGTCCACCTGATGCGCGCAGGACGCCGACGCTCCGCGCACATCCTGCGGAAAGGTTCCACGTGGAAGCGCTCAACGACGCGATCGTCGCGCTGAACGACACGTTCTGGCTCTACCTCCTCATCCCGGTCCTGGCCGTGCTGAGCCTGTACTTCACGGTCCGCTCCGGTGCGGTGCAGATCCGGATGATCCCGGAGATGGTCCGCGCGATGGTCGGCAAGGCGGAGACCGCGGAGGACGGCAAGAAGGCGATCTCGTCGTTCCAGGCGTTCGCGATCTCCGCCGCCGCCCGGATCGGCACCGGCAACATCGCCGGTGTGGCCACCGCGATCGCGCTGGGCGGGCCCGGTGCGGTGTTCTGGATGTGGATGATGGGCCTGGTCGTCGGCGCGGCCAGCTTCGTCGAGTCCACCCTCGCCCAGCTGTACAAGGTGCGGGACAAGGCCGGTTTCCGCGGTGGTCCGGCCTACTACATGCTGCACGGCCTGCGCGCCCGCTGGATGGGCGTGATCTTCGCGGTGGTCATCACGGTCACCTTCGGCTTCGTGTTCAACGCGGTGCAGAGCAACACCATCGTCGGCGCGGTCATGACCTCGGTCGAGGCGACCGGTGTGACCGGCTTCGGCTGGCTGGAGCCGGTGCTCGGCCTGGCCCTGGTGGCGCTGACCGCGGCGGTCATCTTCGGCGGGGTGCGGCGCATCGCGCACGTCGCGCAGCTGCTGGTGCCGTTCATGGCCGCGCTGTACATGGTCCTGGGCCTGGTCATCGTGGTGCTCAACATCGACGCGCTGCCCGGCGTGCTCGCCCAGATCTTCAGCAACGCCTTCGGCATCGAGGAGATCACCGCCGGTGGTCTGGGTGCGGCGATCGTGCAGGGTGTGCGGCGCGGCATGTTCTCCAACGAGGCCGGCCTGGGTTCGGCCCCGAACGCTGGCGCCACCGCCTCGGTGAGCCACCCGGTCAAGCAGGGTTTGGTGCAGACCCTCGGCGTCTACGTCGACACCCTGCTGGTGTGCTCCACCACGGCGTTCATCGTGCTGCTCTCCAACCCGACCTACGGCGAGAACCGCGGCCCGACGATGACCCAGGAGGCGCTGCAGTTCAACCTGGGCAACTGGTCGCTGCACCTGCTGACGCTGATCATCCTGCTGGTCGCGTTCACCTCGGTGCTGGGCAACTACTTCTACGGCGAGTCCAACGTCGGCTTCCTCACCCAGAACCGCGCGGTGCTGACCGGCTACCGGTGGATCGCGCTGGTGGTGACCTTCCTGGGCGCGATCGGCTCCTCGGATCTGGTGTGGAACCTGGCCGACACCACGATGGGCGTGATGGCGCTGGTGAACCTGGCGGCGATCGCGCCGCTGAGCGCGGTCGCCTTCAAGCTCCTCAAGGACTACAACGAGCAGCGCAAGCAGGGCCTGGACCCGGTCTTCACCCGGGACCGCCTGCCGGAGCTGACCGGCGTGGAGTGCTGGGACCCGAAGACCCCGGACGTGGCGAAGACCACGGCGAGCTGAGCCCCACCGCTGCGGACGGGACGCCCACGACGGGCGACCGTCCGCAGCGGCGTTTTCCGGGCTAGGGCGGGCACTGGCCGATCTGCTCCCGGGGATCCCCGCAGTACATCAGGACCTGGGTGTTGCTTGCGCGGGCCGGGTCGTCCGGCGCGGTCCCGACCACCCGCAGCACCGAGATCGCCTTGCGGTGCGGGACCTGCTGGAGCTGCCCGGTCGGGGACCGGAAGTCCAGCGGACCGCTGATCGCGCCGACGCCACCCGGGTTCTGGCTGAGCTGGACGATGCCGTACCAGATGGCCTGGCCGTTGAGCTGCGTCCCGTCCGGGGCCTGGCCCGCGAGGGTCCGGTTCACCGCCTGCCGGACCAGGCCGACCGCGTCGTAGGCGAGCATCCCGCGCCCCGTCACGCCATCGGCCTCGCCCGCCACCCGGTGCCCGGTGAAGTCGACGTAGTCGAGGGCGAAGCCGACCGGCAGGTCGTTGTCGAACAGGTACTTCGTCGTGTCGTCCCCGGCCATGATGCGGGGCATGCTGCCGGGGGTGGTGCACGTCTCCTGCACCGTGGTGCGGAAGGAGCCGAACTTGTCCGCCCGCCCGGCGAAGAACACCAGCGAGTCGGGGGAGCAGCGCACAGTCTCGGCGGAGACGGTGTCGGACAGCTGCACCGCGATGCCCGGTTGGGCCTCGATGTCGGCCGCCAGGTTCCGGCTGTAGAGGTCGGCTTCCGGCGCGTAGACGGTGGCCTGGTCGACGCCCAGGTTCCGGATGTGCTGGGCGATGATCTCGGCCTGCCAGCTGTTCGTCGGCCCCACCTGGTAGTAGAGCCTGCTCAGGCTGGGAAGCTCGTCGGCCGACGGCACCGTGGCCACCATGCTCAGCCCGTTGCCGCCGAGCGTCCGGATCGCCTCCTTGGTCCCCTCCCAGCTGCCGCCGAGCCCCACCACCGACACCACGGGCGGGTTCTGGGCCAGCGCGCGCTCGTCGGTGGGGTCCTCCGGCACCGACTGGGCGGCGAAGTCGACGATGTGCTGGGCCACCTCGGGGGCGTGCCCCATCCGGGCCCCGCCGTTGGCGATCACGATCCGGATCGCGGCCTGGTTGTTGCGGCGGGAGAACTCCTGGGCCTTCGCCAGCCCCTCCAGCTCCGCCGCGACGCCGTCCAGCGTGGTGGAGTCGGCGTCCACCCCGGTGAGGGTGCTGAAGTAGACGATTGTGAGGTGCGGGAGCCCGGTCTTCGCCGCGGCTTCCGCGTTCTGCGCGTTGATCGCCTCCTGCGCCTGGTCGAGCCGGGCGCGCAGACCCGCGTCGGAGACACCGCTGGAGAAGCGGTAGTCGGCGTCGGCGATCCCGACGCACTCGCCGTCGGCCAGCCACAGGTCGCTGTTGGTCCACGGCCACAGGCTGCGCCCGCAGTGCTGCTCCCACTGCTGGTAGTAGGCGGCGCTGCCGCCGAGCAGCAGCAGCACGGCGAGCGCGATGGGGACGCGGCGCAGCAGCTTGGAGTGCTTGAGCGGCAGGCTCGTCTGGCCCAGGAACACACCGGGTTCGTCGTCGGTGACGGGCGGGTCGTCGGCCACCCGCACCGTCACGTACCAGGCGGTGTTCGAGCGCTTGCGGCGGGCTTCCTGCAGCGTTTCGTGCCAGGTCTCCAGCGTGACCGGTGCGCTGGGCGCCTCGTTGTCGGACAGCGGTTCGGAGCCGCTGCCGATCACCAGCAGCGGGTCCGGGACGCCGGTCTCGTTGCGCACGTCGTTGATCAGCCGCACCAGCATCTTGCCGACGCTCTCGTCGCGCAGGTTGCGCAGCAGCAGCACCGGGTAGCAGTCCTTGGGCACCCACTTCCAGCGCCACAGCCGCCGGTTGTAGGAGTCCGCGAGGTCGGCGAGGAACGCGTGCACCAGCAGCTTGCGCACCTGCTCGGCGTTCTCCCAGCGCGACGGGGTGGTGATCAGGCGCTGGGCGAAGCTCGGGAAGTCGGCCGACTCCCGCGGCGACAGGTAGCGCTGCCGCATGAACCACCGGGCGACGCGCCCCTTGCGCACCCACCAGCCGTAGTAGACCGGGAAGAACACCAGCGACAGCAGGTACAGGTACCAGGGCAGGTTCTGTGCGGCCAGCTCCCAGCCCTGGGCCTCCAGCTGCTCCTCCTGCTGGGTGCGCTGCGGCCGCCGACTGCTGAGGTACTCGCGCAGCAGGTGGCGGGTGTCCGAGTGCGGTGCCCGGGAGAGGTTGGTCGGCTGCATGTTCTTCTTGAGCAGCCAGCTCAGCAACGCGTAGCGGCGGAAGCGCAGGCGGCCGATCCGCGGCCACGAGTCGGCGTCGCGCAGCCCCAGCGCCGCGCGGTCCAGCAGCCTGCGGATCTGTACCGACCCGCCCCGCTGGGACTCGGCCGGGGCGCCGCCGACGTCCAGGACGACGTGCGGCACCACCGAGCCGAGGTGGTCGGACAGCTGGTCCACCAGCCGACCGGGGTCGTCCTCGCGCAGCAGGTGCACCACCGGCTGGTCCGGGATCTTCTCCACCCGGCTGCGCCGGACCCACCGCCGACCGAGGCGGGAGGGAAGCCGGGCGACCGGAATCCCTTGGCCCGTGGCCGCTTCCGTCATGCACACCCCCGGGTTCGGATGATCACCAGCGACCGTACAGCCGAGCTGTGACGTGGTGCACCGCTTTCGCCGGATCTGCTGGTCAGCGCGGTCGGCCGGGCACCCCGGGGCGGGTCTGCCAGGGGTGCGGGCCGCCGAGCGGGCGGTACTCGACGCCGCAGGCGTCCAGCCGGGGGAGGTGGTGGTCGACCAGCCTGCGCTGGAAGTCGGCGAGGTCGTGCTGCTGGCTCCAGGACACCTCGGCGAAGGCCGACAGGCGCGGGAAGACCGCGTAGTCCACCCGGCGCGGGGTGTCCAGGTGCTCGGTCCACACCTGCGCCTGGATGCCGAGCACGTCCGGTCGCGGCTGGTAGCCGTAGACCTTCTCCAACGTGGTCAGGAAGCCCACCGGGACCGGTTCGGCGGGGTGGTCGGCCTGGCGGTGGTCGAGGTAGAAGTGGCTCTCCGGGCACAGGACGACGTCGTGGCCGCGGTCGACGGCGCGCTGCGCCGCCTGCTCGTCGCGCCACGCCGCGATGATGGTCCCCGCGGGCAGCGGGTCCACGGTCTCCATCACCTCGTCCCAGCCGGAGGCGCGGCGGCCGCGCGCGTGGACGTGCTCGATGAGCTCGCGCAGGAAGGTGCCGTGCTCCGGGGTGATGCCGGGGACCTCGTCGCCGCCGATGCAGATCACCGGGGACGGGAACACCTCCATCACGTGGTCGAGGACCGCGCGGTAGAAGTCGGTGGTCGCCGGGTCGGTGTTGAGCAGGTCGGGGTTCACCCCCCAGGACTCCCAGACGTCGGGGCGCTGCCCGCCGCCCAGCTCCGGGTAGGCGGCGATGGCGGCCTGGCTGTGGCCGGGCACGTCGACCTCCGGCACCACCGTGATGTGGTGGCGGGCCGCGTGGGCGACGATCTCGCGCAGGTCGTCGGTGGTGTAGAAGCCGCCGTGCGGCCTTGAGTCGAACTCCGGCTCCGGGCCGCGGCCGACCATGGACCGCTTCCGCCAGGCGCCGACCCGGGTGAGCTCGGGGTAGCGCGGCACCTCGATCCGCCAGCCCTGGTCGTCGGTCAGGTGCAGGTGCAGCACGTTGAGCTTGTGCATCGCCAGCAGCTCGATGAACCGCAGCACCTCCCGCTTGGGCAGGAAGTGGCGCGCCACGTCGAGGTGGCAGCCGCGCCAGGCGAACCGCGGCCGGTCCTCGACCTCGCCGCACGGCAGCACGAACCGCCCGTAGTGGATCAGCGCGGCCCGGTAGGCCGACGGGTCCAGCAGCTGCCGCAGAGTTTGCGCGGCGTGGTGCGCACCGGCCGCGTCGTGCGCGACGACCGCGACGCCGTCCGGGCGGACCTGCGCGCGGTAGCCGCCCGGCACGGATTCGGTCGCGTCGACGCGGAACTCGATGGTCGGCCGCTCGGCGTCGGCCAGCCGCAGCCCGGTGGCCGCCCCGACGTGGTGGCGGAACCAGTCGGCGGTGGTGGGTTCCCCACCGACCGTGGTGTTCTGGTCCAGCTCCAGCACCCCGGCCGCGGGCCGGACCAGCACCGGGCGCGGCAGCAGCGAGTCCCAGGTCATCCCTTCACCGCCCCGGCCAGCCCGGACACCAGCTTGCGCTGCACCACCACGAAGAAGATGAGCACTGGAATCGTCATGAGCGTGGAACCCGCCATGATGGCGCCCCAATCGTTGCCCTCGGGTTTGAAGAACACCAGGATCGCCATGGGCAGCGTCTGGTTCTCGGTGGCCGAGATGATGAACGTCTTGGCGAACAGGAAGTCGTTCCAGGCGTGGATGAACGACAGCACGCTGATGGCCACCAGGCCCGGTGCCACCAGCGGGAACAGCACCTGCCAGACGAACCGGGCGCGGCTGGCGCCGTCCAGGGTGGCCGCCTCCTCCAGCTCGTCGGGGACCGCGGCCACGAACCCGCGCAGCATCCAGATGGTCAGCGGCAGGCTGAACGCCAGGTGCACCAGCACCAGCGACCCCAGGTGGTTGAGACCGAACGCCGGGGCCACCCCGCCGACCTCGCGCATCAGGAAGAACAGCGGGATGGTCAGCGCCTCCACCGGCACCATCTGCGCCACCAGGATGATCAGCAGCAGCACGGTGCGGCCGCGGAACCGGAAGCGGGTCAGCGCGACCGCCGCCAGGAACGACATGACCAGCGACAGCACCACCACCACCCCGGCCACCAGCAGGCTGTTCAGGAAGTATCCGCCGAGACCGTCCACTGTGAACACCCGGCGGAAGCTGTCCAGGCTGGGCGCGGCGGTCCACGGTCGCGGATCGGTGGACAGCAGCTCCCGCTCCGGCTTGAACGCCGAGAGCACCATCCAGTACAGCGGGAACGCCACCACGGCGGCGATCAGCACCGCCACCGCGTTGGCGATCCGGCGCGGCAACCGCTTCGACGCACTCATACGATCGCCCCGTCCTTCCGCTGCGCTCGCAGGTAGGCCAACGTGATCAGCATCAGCAGCACGGTCATCACCACGCCGATGGCCGAGCCGAGCCCGTAGTTGGACCCGGCGAAGGCCTCCTGGTAGGCGTAGACGTTGAGCACCATGTTCTGCCCGGCCACCCCGCCGCCGTTGGTCATCACGTAGATCTGGGTGAAGATCTTGAAGTCCCAGATGATCGACTGGATGGTGGCGACCACCAGCACCGGCTTGAGCATCGGCAGCAGCACGCTGCGCGCGGTCCGCCAGGCCGACGCCCCGTCCAGGGCCGCGGCCTCCACCACCTCGCCGGGGATCCCGGTGAGCCCGGCGTAGGTGGTGACCAGCACGAACGGGAACGAGCACCAGATCACCTCAGCGGCCACCAGGCCGAAGGCGACGAACTTGTCGTAGGTCCAGGAGAACCCGGCCGCGCCGTCCACGCCGATCCCGGTGAGCACCTCGTTGACCAGGCCGAAGTCCTGGTCGAACAGGAACAGCCAGACCGTGGACCCGGCCATCGCCGGGGTGGCCCAGGCGCCGATCGCGGCCAGGAACAGCAGCAGCCGCGGCACCCGGCCGATGCTGGTGGCCAGCACCGCCAGCGCGATGCCGACCGCCAGGCTGCCCACCACGCACACCGCGGCGAACAGGCAGGTCTGCACCAGGATCGTCCAGAACTGCGGATCGCTGAGCAGCGACAGGTAGTTGCCCGCGCCGAGGAACTCCAGCGGCGCGCCACCGGAGGCCTGCGCCTGGCCGTACTCGTAGAGGGAAATCTGCACCAGCTGGTAGAGCGGGTAGCCCATCATCACGACGAGCAGCAGCCCGGCTGGTGCCAGGTAGAGCAGTGCGCCCATCAGCGGCCTTCGAAGACGTCGTTCATCCGCGCGGCCGCGTCGTCGGTGGCCCGCTCGACGGGGGTGCCGTTGACGACCTGCTGCACCATGGTGGGCAGCACGCCCTGCGCGTCGATCTTCGACCAGCCCGCGGTGGTCGGCACGAACCGGGTCCCGGCCTGCAGGGTCTGCACGAACGGCGCCACGGCCGGGTCGTTGGCGGCGAGCTCCTGCTGGACGTCGGTGAAGGTCGGCAGGTTGCCCATCGCCTCGTACATCTTGCGCTGGTACTCCTTGCTCGCCAGCAGCTGCACGAACTCCTTGGCCAGGGTGGCGTGCTTGGAGGACTTGAGCACGCCGAGCATGTTGCCGCCGGCGAAGGCCGGGGCGACCGAACCGGCGGTCGGGCCGGGCAGCGGGACCACGGCGTACTTGCCCGCGGCCTCACCGGCGTCCACCGCGGCGCGGTTGAAGTCGCCGCCGATGGTCATCGCCGCCTTGCCGGAGGCGAAGGCCTGCACGGCCTGGCTGCCGGTCATGTCCGCGCACTGCTCGCGCGGGCACGCGCCACTGCTGATCAGCGAGGCGTAGGTGGCCACGCCCTCCCGGGCAGCCGGGTCGTTCACGGTGGACACCCACTGGTCGCCGTCCTGGCGGGCCAGGTCGCCGCCCGCCGCCCAGATGAACGGCATCAGCGCGTAGTGGTACTTGCCGCCGACGGAGATGCCGTAGAGGTCGGGCCGGGCTTCGCGGATCCGCTTCGCGGTGTCGACCAGCTCGGCGGTGGTGCGGGGCGGCTGCAGACCCAGGTCGGTGAAGACGTCGGTGCGGTAGTACAGCGCGCGGATGCCGGTGTACCAGGGCATCCCGTAGACCTTGTCGTCGACCTTCGCGGTCTCCAGCACCGATTCGTCGATGTCCGCGGCCTCCGGGCCGAGCTGCCCGGTCAGGTCGGCCAAGCCGCCCGCGGCGACGTACCCGGCCAGGTCGGTGTTGCCGTACTCGGCGACGTCGGGGGCGCTGGCCGGGTCGTTGAACGCGCCGGTGAACCGTTCCGAGCGGGTGTCCACGGGGATGTACTGCACGTCCACCTCGACGCCCTGGTGCTCGGCTTCGAAGCGGGCCACGGCTTCGTCCACAGTGGCCTGCTTGGGGCCGCGGCTCGCCTCGTCGAACAGCCAGACCCGCAGGGTCCCGGTGCGTTCGTCCTCGGCGGGCGCGTCCTGCTGGACCTGCGGTGGCCCGCAGGCGGCGAGCAACGCGCCGATGGCGGTGATGGTGATGGCTTTCCAGGCGCGCATGGCAGTCTCCGTTGCACTGTCTGCAATTCCCGTTTTGCGCTGAGCAATCGGATGCTATGGATCACGCCCGGGAATGGCAAGGTCTGAACCAATCTTGGTCTGGTCCGGATCGAGCCGTCCGCGGTCGGCGATCGCCGGTCACCTGACCCCTGAGTGGTGAACAACGGCAAAAGTGGTGAATTCCCAGGGAATCCGGCCCGGCGATCCCTGCGAGGATGAACAACCCGCCGCCGATCCGCGATTCGTCCGAGGGGGCGCGCATGATCGCCGGGCTGCTCACCACCGTCCTCACCGCTGCGCTGGTGCAACCGCCACCGCCCGCCGTGCCGGACCTGGCCGCGACGTGGGAAGCGCCGCTGCACACCGAAGGGCGCCACATCGTCGACGCCAACGGGGTCCGCTTCAAGCTGGAGTCCGGGAACTGGCACGGCGCCAGCGGCACCTACGACGGCAGCGGGGACATCACCGACCCCGCCAACCACCACGCCGGGGAGAACAGCAGCGGCATCCCACTGGGCCTGGACCGGGCTCCCATGGCGGAGGTCGTGGACAGCTTCGCCGAACTCGGGCTCAACAGCATCCGGCTGCCCTTCGCCAACGACATGATCCGCGACGAGTCGATCGTGCCGGACCAGGCGGTGGCCGCGAACCCGCAGCTGCGCGGGAAGACCCGCCTGCAGGTCTACGACGCCGCGGTGTCCGCGCTCACCGACCGCGGGTTCGCCGTCATCCTGAACAACCACACCAACACCACCCGCTGGTGCTGCGGGATCGACGGCAACGAGCGCTGGAACAGCAGCCAGAGCGACCAGCAGTGGGAGGAGGACTGGCTGTTCATGGCCCGCCGCTACCGGGACAACCCGCGGGTGGTCGGCGCCGACCTCTACAACGAGGTCCGGCGCGACGTCCTCGACGACCCGAACTGGGGGTTGGGCGACGAGCACGACTGGTTCGCCGCCTCGCAGCGCGCCGGGAACCGGATCCTCACCGAGGCCAACCCGGACCTGCTGATCATTATCGAGGGCATCAACTGGGTCGGCCTCCCGATCGACGGCTTCCCGCACGGCCGACCGACCCTGGAACCGGTCCGCACCCTGTCGCACGAGCTGGCCGAGCCCGACAAGCTGGTGTACTCGGCGCACTTCTACGGCTACACCGGCCCGAACCACTCCGGCGCGACCGGGGTGGGGGAGACCAGCGATCCGCGCTACCAGGACCTCTCCCGCGAGCAGCTGCACGAGGTCCTGCGGCGGCAGGCCTTCTTCGTGACCGAGGAGGGCAAGCCTTACACCGCCCCGCTGTGGATCAGCGAGTTCGGCGTGGGCGGCCGGGACGAGCAGGACCCGCGGGCGCGGGCCTGGTTCGAGGACTTCGTGGACTTCCTCGTCGCCAACGACACCGACTTCGCCTACTGGCCGCTGGTCGGCTGGCACGAGGACCGCGCCGGGAACGGTTGGGCGCTGGCCCACTGGGACAGCGCCGGCAACCGCATGTTCCTCGACGACGGCGACGACTGGCGCGCCGACGCCTGGCACCGCCTGGTGGGCGGGCCGCCGCAGCCGATCAGCCGTGGAAGGTGATGGCCGCGACCGACGGGCACTCGTAGACGTCCTCGGTGGGAGTGAGCGCACCCGAGCCCGAGTCGCGGGTAAGCCGGGTGATGGTGCCGGAGCGCTGGTTGGCCACGTACAGCGAGGTCTGCTCCGGGTCGAGGGCGAAGTGCCGGGGCCAGTCGCCGGTCGGGGCGGTGCCCCGGAACTTCAGGCCCTCGCCGGTGATGGCGAAGGTGGCGATGTTGTTGTCCCCGCGGTTGGAGGCGTAGGCGAACTTGGCGTCGCGGGTGACCGCGATCTCCGCCGGGAAGTTCTCGCCGCTCGCGTCGGGTTCCCGGGTGCCGATGACCTGGCCGGGGGTGAACTGCCCGGCCTCCAGGTCCCAGTCCAGCACGGTGATCTCGGACTTCAGCTCGGCCAGCAGGTAGGCGCGCTCGTAGTTGAACGCCAGGTGGCGCGGACCGGTCCCGGTGGGCAGCTCCAGGTGCTGGTGTTGGGTGAGCTTGCCGGTGGCGGTGTCGAAGGCGTAGACGAACACCGCGTCGGCGCCCAGGTCCACCGCGACCACCCACTGCTTGCTCGGGTCGACCAGGACCTGGTGGGCGTGCGGCTGGGCGCCGGGGTGCTGGACGAGGTCGGTGCGCTCGCCGATGCTGCCGTCGGCGTTGCGGCGGTGCACCGCGACCGTGCCGTCGGTGTAGTGGGCGGTGAAGATGAACTCGCCGCTCGGGTGCACCGAGATGTGCGTCGGACCGGCGCCGCCGCTGGGCTGGTTGCCCAGCACCACCGGCTGGTGCTGGGAGAGGTCCACCGCGGTGATGGTGCCGTTCGGCACGACCTCGTTGGTGACGTAGAGGTACTTGTGGTCCGGCGACCAGGCGAAGAACGACGCGTCAGGCACCCCGTCGACCACCCCGGAGGGTTCGAGCACCCCCGAGTCGTTGCGGGTGGCGACCTCCAGGCCGCGACCGGCCGGGCTCGCCGAGGTGTAGCTGCCGATCAGCGTCATCAGCCCGGCCGCGTGGTGCGGCGCCGGGCCGGGCTGGGGCGCTGCGGACGAGGTGGTCGCGCACGCGGTGCTGGTGGCGACCACCCCGGCCGCGCCGGCGAGGCCGAGCGCGCCCGCGGCGGTGAGGAACCGGCGACGCGGCATTGCGTTGTCCCGCACGATGTTCTCCCTGCTCACTCGATGATCGCGGGACAGTCTGCCGCATCCCCGGTCATTGGACTAGACCAAAAAGCCTTAAACCTTCCTCAAAGCCGGGCTTCCCACATTTCCCGCTACGGCAGCGCGGCGGCGCGCTTCGCGGGCTTGGCCGGTGGCGCCACGCCGACGCCGGGGCTGCCCCCGCAGGGGCCGGACATGCTCCAGTCCGGGTCGACGTCGCCGCACGCCCCCGCGGACTTCTGCGCCCGCACCATGTCGGCCACGTCGGCGAGCAGCCGCTTGGCGTCGTAGACGACCCCGTTGCGGATCGTCCACTGCACGCCGCCGACGCGGGTGATGTCACCGGTCTCCGGGTCCAGCCGCGGGGTTCCGGTGCCGTAGAGGGTCTTCAGGTCCTGCAGCGGGTTCTGCCCGGTGATCGCCAGGTCGGCGATGAAGCCCTCCCTGACCGCGCCGTACTCCGGTGCCGCGCCGGTGGGTTCGGCGATGGTGCGCGCGGTCGCCGAGCTCATCGCCTCCACCGCCTCGACCGCTGACAACCCCGCCTCGCGCAGCATCTCCAGCTCGTTGATGTTGGCGAAGCCGTACAGGTTGTAGATGTAGCCCGGATCGGTGCCGCCCACGATCCGCCCACCCATCGCCTTGTAGTCGTGGACGAGCTGGAAGTACTGCGCGTAGAAGCGCTTCCAGCTCGCCTCGTCCTCGCTGTTCCAGTCGTAGTAGAACGAGCCGTGCGCCTCCGGGCTGGGTTCCCAGAAGTTCCACAGCGTCGGCAGCACGAACCGCGGGTGCCACTCCAGGCCGCGCGCCCGCAGCAGGTCGCGCCCGGCGAGGTAGACACCGAAGGTGGGGCCGAACGCCACGCCGTTGTCCAGCTGCCGCGACAGGTAGGAGCGCCACTGCGGGGACCCGGGTGGGAACGTGTGGTCGATGACCTTCGAGACCGCGCGCCAGCGCGAGGCCTCGTTGGAGTAGTCGTAGTCGGGCGGTTTCGGGTGCTCGCGGCCCTCCTTGAGCAGCGCCTCGAAGTGGCCGTAGAAGTGCGTGACGGTGCCCAACCCGAGCTGGCCGGTCTCCAACGCGTTGAGCTGCGGGTAGATCGGCGGCGAGTGGTGCATGGTGGTGCCCAGCCCGGCCTGCTGGGCGGCCCGGATCGCGGCCTCGACCTCGGGGCGGCCGTAGGGGCCCTCGCCGAAGAACTTGATGCCGTCCACGCCGTTGCGGGCCGCCCACGCCACCCACCGGCGGGCCTTGCCCGGCGAGTCCACCGGGCCGTCCTCCCAGCCGCTGCCCGGGGTCTGGTAGTTGACGATGCGCGGGGCCACGATCTCGTTGCGCTCGCTGCGCTCCTGGTCGGCGACCGCGTCGGCGTTCCGGGCCAGCGACACCCCGCGCACGGTGGTGACCCCGTGACCCAGCCACAGCTTGTAGGCGTAGGTCCGCGGCGTGCTGCCGGTCCCGGAGTGCGCGTGCTCGTCCACCAGGCCCGGCAGCATCCACATGCCGGTCGCGTCGATCTCGTGCTCGGCGTCGTGCGGCGGCCGACCGGCGGGCAGCGCCCGGGACGGCTCACCCGCGGGGATGATCTGGTCGATGCGGTTGCCTCGGACCACCACGTCGACCGGGCCGCGCACCTCGCCGCCCTCGCCGACGACCAGGTTGACGCCGCGGACCACCAGCTTACGGAACGGCCCCGCGCCCTCGTCCGGTCCGCGCGGTGGGGTCGGCGCATCCGCCGGGACCACCGCGCTGGCCAACCCCGGTGCCAACCCCACCAAACCCGCGGCGGCACCAGCCGACAGCAGCAACGACCGTCTGCTCACGTCCATTCGGGCACTCCTCGCCTCGGCGTCGGAACCCGGCGAACACTACGGGCGATTCCGCCGCCGCAGCAAGGGTTTCCAGGCTAGGGGAGCAGCGCGGACAGTAGTGCCGCCATCCCGAAGCCGACCACCGACAGGATCGTCTCCAGCACCGTCCAGGACTTCAGCATGTCCTTGACCGGGATGCCGAAGTAGCGGCTGATGATCCAGAACCCGCCGTCGTTGACGTGCGAGGCGATGATCGAGCCCGCCGCGATCGCCACCGCGATCAGCGCCAGCTGCGCCTGCGAGTGGTCCCCGGCGTGCAGCAGCGGTGCGACGATGCCGCCGGTGGTCACGATCGCCACCGTCGCCGAGCCCTGCGCGATGCGCAGCCCGGAGCTGATCACGTAGGCCGACACCAGCAGCGGCAGCCCGGTGGCCTGCAGCGACCCGGCCAGCGCCTCGCCGACACCGGTCTCGGCCAGCACCTTGCCGAAGAACCCGCCCGCGCCGACGACCAGCAGGATCATGCCCAGCGGGCGCAGCGAGCGGCCAGTCAGCTCGGAAAGCTCCTTGCCGGTCATCCCGCGCCGGGTGCCCAGCAGCCAGAACGCCAGCAGCACCGCGATGGTCAGGGCCACCGTCGGGTTGCCGAGGAAGGTCAGCACCGGCAGCAGCCCGCTGCCCTTCGGCAGCGTGATGCTGCCGAAGGTGGCGCCGAGGATCAGCACCATCGGCAGGCCGGTGACCAGCGCGACGGTGGCCAGCCGCGGCGCGGGGCGGCCCTCCGCCTCGTTCTCGTGCGCCAGTTCGTCGGAGGTGGCCAGCATGTCCGCCGGCACCGGCAGCTCGATGCGCTTGCCGATCCACAGCGGGAACAGCAGGCCGCTGACCGCGAACGCCGGGAGCCCGCAGGCCAGGCCCATCAGGATGATCCAGCCCAGGTCCACGCCGAGCAGCCCGGCGGCGACCACCGGACCGGGGTGCGGCGGCAGGAACGCGTGCGTCATGGACAGCCCGGCCACCAGCGGCAGGCAGTACAGCAGGATCGATTTGCCGCCCTGCCGCGCCACCGCGTACACCAGCGGGGCCAGCACGAAGATGCCGATGTCGAAGAACACCGGGATGCCGAAGACCAGCCCGGACAGGCCCATCGCCAGCGGCGCCCGCCGCTCGCCGAAGGCCCGCAGCAGCGTGCGGGTCAGCAGCTGGGCGCCGCCGGAGGCCTCCAGCACCGAGCCGAGGATGGTGCCCAGCCCGACGATGGCGGTGATGTGCCCGAGGATCCCGGCGAAGCCGCTCTCCAGCAGCGATTCGCTGCTCTTCTGCGCGGTGCCGACGATGTCCTCGACGGACAGCCCGGCGGCCAGCGCGATCAGCAGCCCGGAGACGATCAGCGCGATGAACGGTTCCACCCGGAACCGGATGATCATGAGCAGCAGCACTGCGATCCCGGCCGCGCACAGCACGAGCAGGCCGGAGGTCTCGTGCTGGAGCCAGTGGAGGAACGTGCCCACGTCGGGACTCCTATGTGACTGTGTCAACTCATCAACTGGGACGGGGTGGGCGGGGTCACCGCGGCTTGCGCAGCGCCCGGCCCGGCAGGGCGTCGGTGCGGTGGCCGTCCTCGACCACCGGCACCCCGTTGACCAGCACGTGCGGGATTCCTGCGGCCTGCTGGCGGGGTTCGTCGAAGGTGGCGGTGTCCGCGACGGTCCCCGGGTCGAACAGCACCAGGTCGGCGGCGAACCCGGGGCGGATCCGGCCGCGGTCGGCCAGCCCGAGCCGGTCGGCGGCGCGGGAGGTCATGTGCTGCACGCACTCCTCCAGCCCCAGCACCCCGAGCTCGCGCACGTAGTGGCCCAGGTAGCGGGGGAAGGTGCCCCACGCGCGCGGGTGCGGGCGCGCGCCGACCAGCAGGCCGTCGCTGCCCGCGGTGTGCACCCGGTGGCGCATGATGGCCCGCACGTTGTCCTCGTGGCCGACGTGCATCAGGCAGGAACTGCCCAGCTCCTCGGACACCAGGACGTCGAAGTAGTGCTCGGCGGGCGGTTTCCCGGCGGCGCGGGCGGAGTCGGCGACGCTGCGGCCCACCAGGTGGCCGTTGGACCCGCGCCGGACGCCGTTTATTTCGATGGTGTCCCACTCGACCGGCACCCCGTGGCAGCCGTCCGAGCCCTCCTCCTCCAGCGCGACGCGGATCCGCTCGCGCTGCTCGGGGTCGCGCAGCCGCGCCAGGGTGGCCTCGACCCCGCCGACCATCGCCCAGCTGGGCAGCAGCGCGTGCAGCGAGGTGCTGCCCGGCAGGTAGGGGTAGGTGTCCAGGGTGATGTCGCAGCCCTCGTCCAACGCGCTGTCCAACATGGACAGCAGGTCGGCCGCCCGGCCGCGGTTCACGCTGAAGTTCATGGTGGCGTGCGCCAGGTGCAACGGGCACCCGGAGCGCTTGCTGACCTCGATCATCTCCGCGTACGCGGCCAGCGCGCCCGCGCCGTAGCTGCGGTGGTGCGGGCTGTAGTACCCGCCGCGCGCCGCGACCACCTCGCACAGCGCGGCGAGCTCCCCGGTGTCGGCGTACATGCCGGGCGTGTAGGTCAGGCCGGAGGACATGCCGAACGCGCCCTCGTCCAGCGACCGCGCCAGCACCTCGCGCATCCGGTCGAGCTCGGCCCCGGTAGCCGCGCGGTCGTCGTAGCCCACGCACATCAGCCGGAGGGTCCCCTGCGGCACCAGGTAGGCCGCGTTGCAGGCGATCCCGGCATCGAGGCGGTCGAGGTACTCGGCGACGCTGCGCCAGTTCCAGTCGAAGCCGGGCGGATCGTCGTTCCACCCGGCGATCTGGGTGCGCAGCGTCGCCAGCGTGGCGTCGTCGACCGGCGCGTAGGACAACCCGTCCTGGCCGATGACCTCCAGCGTGACGCCCTGCGACACCTTCGCGGTGTGGTCGGGGTTGGCCAGCAGCTGCAGGTCGGAGTGGGCGTGCATGTCGATGAAGCCGGGGGAGAGCACCAGCCCGTCGGCGTCGATCGCGCGGGTGCCGCGCAACTGGCCGGGTTCGGTGATCTCGGCGATCACACCGCGTTCGACGCCGACGTCGGCGAGGTAGCTCGGGCCGCCGTCGCCGTCGACGACCCGAGCTCCGCGGACCACGATGTCCATTGTGGAGCCCTCCGGTGGGGTGCTGCGGTCAGAAGAAGGTGCGGACCAGGTCGACCACCTCGTCGCCGTCCACCACCGGGATCAGCGACCACTTGTCGAAGACCGTGCACGGGTGCGACAGGCCGAACCCGACCCAGTCGCCGACCTGCGGGTCGGCGCCGGACAACTCGAGGAAGGTGTGCTGGTCGGCCAGCCCCCGGACCCGGCAGGAACCCGCGGGCAGCTCGCGGACCACGCCGTCGGCGCCGCGGACCACCTGCGGTTCCGGCAGGTCCTGGTCGAAGGAGGCGTCGCGGCGGCCCATGGTCAGCAGCGCCAAGCCCGGCTCCGGCCGGGACATGACCTGCGCCCACGCCCGCATCGCGGGCTGGAACGGCCGCTCCGCCCCGGCCAGCCGGTGCTCCCGGCTGAACGGCGAGCGGACCCGGTAGAAGCCGTCGTCGTGCAGCAGGTAGCCGCCGCTGCGGATCACCGGCACCACCGGCAGCCCGGTGGGCCACGGTCCGATCAGCGCCTCGGCGACCTGGTCGAAGTAGGCGCTGCCGCCCGAGGTGACGATCACCTCGTCCAGGCCGGAGAAGTGCCCGGCCCCGGCCAGCTCGGCCACCAGCTCGCGCACCCCCACCAGGTAACCGTCCACAGCGGACAGCGAGGCGTCGCTGACGTCGTGCGCGACCTCGCCCTCGTAGCCCGCGACGCCGACCAGGCGCAGCACCGGGTTCTCCAGCACGGCGTCGGCGATCTCGCGGGCCTCGGCCTTGGTGCGCGCACCGGTGCGGGCACCGGGGGCGCCCAGCTCGACCAGCACGTCGACCGGGCGGGACGCGCCGTGCGCGGCCAGCGCCTCGGCCATCAGGTGCACGCCGCGCAGCGAGTCGACGTAGCAGCAGAACTGGAACTGCGGGTCGCGGTCGAGCTCGTCGGCCAGCCAGGCCAGGCCGTTGCGGTCGACCAGCTCGTTGGCGAACAGGATCCGCTCGACGCCGAAGGCCCGGTACACGCGCAGCTGGCTGGTGCTGGCGGCGGTGATGCCCCACGCCCCGTGCGCCAGCTGCTGCTCGAACAGCTGCGGCGCCATGGTCGTCTTGCCGTGCGGGGCGAGCTGCACCCCGTGCTCGGCGCACCAGTCGGCCATGGTCCGCAGGTTGTGCTCCAGGGCGGTGCGGTCGAGCGTCAGGAGTGGTCCGACGAAACCGCCTTCGAAGACCGTGGGGCGAGTGGCCAGGAACTCGCCCACCGTGGTGCCGAACGCCGCTGAGGGCATGCCCTTGAAGCGCCAGTCGATGCGCTCGTCGTGCAGGGCGCGGACCGCCTCGATGTTGATACCCCGTGCTGACACCAAGGTCTCCTATTGCGTAGAATGCAACGCTGATTGCGCAAAATGATGGATAGGTGTGTACCATCGCGCCGCGCAGCGCGTCAACGGAGTGGAGTGGTCGGTGAGCCAGAGCTTGGAACGCGGACTGACCGTGCTGACGTCGCTGGCCGCCGGCCCGCAGACCCTCGACCAGCTCGCCCAGCGCCTCGGCGTGCACAAGTCCACCGCGATGCGCCTGCTGCGCACCCTCGAAGCCGGGCGCTTCGTCCGCCGCGAGGACGTGCACCACTACCGCCTCGGCAGCGCCCTGTTCGACCTGGCGCACCAGGCCCTGGAGGACCTCGACGTCCGCGACGTCGCCCGTCCGCACCTGCTGGAGCTGGGCGGCATCAGCGGGCACACCGTGCACCTGGCGACGCTGGAGGACGACCACGTCATCTACATCGACAAGGTCGACAGCAAGCACCCGGTGCGGATGTACTCCCGCATCGGCCGCCGCGCCCCGGTGCACTGCACCGCGGTCGGCAAGGCGCTGGTCGCGGACTGGGCGTCGGCGCAGCGCGCGCAGTTCGCCGAGCAGCTGGACTACCCGAAGCTCACCGCGAACACCATCGACTCCCCGGCCCGCTTCCTGGCCGAGCTCGACCGGGTCCGCGCGCAGGGCTACGCGGTCGACCGCAGCGAGCACGAGGACTTCATCCACTGCGTCGGCGCGCCGATCCGCAACCACCGCGGCGAGACCATCGCGGCCGTCTCGCTGTCGGCGCCGAAGGTGCTGCTGGACTTCGACGGGCTGCTGGGGCTCGTCGACGACGTGCTGCGCGCAGCCGGCGGGGTCTCCGCCGAGCTGGGTTGGCAGCCAACCGAGAAGAGGAAGGAACCCTGATGGCCAGGACCGTCGTCAGCACCGACAACGCCCCCAAGCCGCCGGCGAGCATCCCGCTGTCGCAAGGCGTGCGCAAGGGCAACATCCTGCAGGTCTCCGGGCAGACCGCGGTCGACCCGGCCACCGGGAAGGTGGTCGAGGGCGGTGTCGCCGAGCAGACCGAGCAGTGCCTGCGCAACGTCATCGCGATCCTGGAGGCCGAGGGCGGTTCCCTCGAGGACGTCCTGATGCTGCGCGTGTACCTCACCGACACCTCGCAGTTCGCCGAGATGAACGAGACCTACGCGCGCGTGGTCGGCGAGCCCTTCCCGGCCCGCACCACGGTCTACGTGGGCCTCCCGGCCGGTCTCCTCGTCGAGATCGACGCCCTCGCCGTCCTCGGCTGAGCGGGTCGGAGGGCACCTCGCGCGAGGTGCCCTCCGCTCACGCCCGGCGCCGCCCGGCGAACAGCAGCAGGACCGGGCCGACGAGGGTGATCGCACCGGCGACCACGAACACCCCGCCCCAGCCCCAGGACGAGTCGGCCAGGTAGCCGGTGACCAGCGGCGCGAAGATCGACGCCGAGGTGGCGAACATCTGCACCGCCCCCGACACCGCGCCGTAGCGGGCGGCGGGCACCGCCTCGCCCACGATGATCCAGTACTGCGCCCCCGTCAGGTACAGCAGGAACACCACCGCGGTCATCACCGCGACCGCGGCGACCGTGCTGGTCACCATGGACACCAGCGCGAACAGCACGGCGGTGGCGGCCAGGCAGGTGATCACCAGCCAGCGGCGCGGCGCCTCGGGGTCGCCGATCCGGCGCACCAGCCAGTCGGTGAGCGCGCCTCCGGCGATCAGCCCGACGCAGCCGCCGACCCACGGGATCGCCCCGGAGACCGCCAGCCCGTCCAGGTCGATGCCGCGCTCCTGCACCAGGTAGCTCGGGAACCAGGACACGAAGGTCCACAGGATCCAGGCGTAGCCGAAGTAGGCGATCGCGGTCGCCCACACCGCGGGCCTGGCCACGCAGCTCCAGAACCCGGGCGCGTCCTGCTGCGCCGCCTCGGTCGCCTCGGCCTGGTCCTGCCGGATGACCCGGACCTCGGCGTCGTTGACCCGCGGGTGCTGCTCCGGGGTGTCGCGCACGACCCAGAACCAGCCAACCGCGGCCAGCAACCCCAGCCCGCCGAAGATCAGGAACGGCAGCCGCCAGTTGCCCTGGGTGGCGTGCATGATGGCGACCACCACCGGGGTGGCGACCGCGCCGCCCAGCGGGGTGGCGGCGTTGGCGATGCCCAGCGCGGTGCCCAGCTCCCGCTTCGGGAACCAGTTGTGCATCAGCTTCGCGGTGACCGTCGCCTGCGGGCCCTCCCCGGCGCCGAACAGGAACCGGATCACCAGCAGGCTGACGAACCCGATCCCGGCGGCGGTCAGCGCGGTGAACGCCGACCAGGCCAGCACCGCCCAGCCCATCACGTTGCGCGGGCCGAACCGGTCGGCCAGCCAGCCGCCGATGAACCCGAACGGCGAGTAGGCCAGGGCGAAGATGCTGGCCAGCCAGCCGAACGCGGCGTTGGAGAAGCCGAACTCGGCGATGATCAGCGGCCCGGCGATGCCGAACGCGGCGCGGTCGGCGTAGTTCAGGCCCAGCACCGCGAAGTCGGCGGCGAGCACCCCGAACCGGCGCCGGGTGGCGGTGGCGGTCCGCGTGGTCGTCATGCCGGGACACCTCCGGTGCGCAGGGCCCGCTCGACGACGTCGACCGCGGTGTGGACCTGGTCGAGCGGGACGGATTCGTCGGCGGTGTGCGCGTCGGTGATCGAACCGGGCCCGAACACCACGGCGGGCACCCCGTCCAGGGCGATCTTGCTGGCGTCGGTGCCGTAGCCGACGCCGAGCGGGTCGGCGTCCAGCCCGGACGCCCGCAGGCTCGCGGTCACGCTCCGCACGAACGGGTCGGCCGGGTCGGTCTCCAGCGAGTAGTCGACGATGTGCGGCTCGTGCACCCGGACCGGCCAGCGCGCCTCCAGCTCGTCGCGCAGCTGCGCCCACACCTCGTGCGGGTCCTCGCCGCCGACGGTGCGCCGGTCGATGGTCACCACGCAGCTGTCCGGCAGCACGTTCGGCCCCTGCCCGCCCTCGACCATGGTCACCGCCAGCGACGGCGGGCCGACCAGCGGGCGGGCCAGCGCCGCCAGCCGCGGCGCGTGCTCCTGCTGGAGGTGGCACACCACCTCGGCGGCGACCTCGATGGCGTTGGTCCGGCCCCACGGCTGCGAGCTGTGCCCGGCGTCGCCGCGCGCCTCGATGCGGCAGCGCATGCAGCCCTTGTGCGCCACGACCACCCGCAGCTCCGTCGGTTCGCCGACGATCGCCCCGGCCGGGGTGGGCAGGTCGCTGCCGCGCAGCGCCGTCACCCCGCGGTACAGGTGCTCCTCGTCGACGACCCCGGCGAGCACCACGGTCCGGGGGCGCGGGCCGCGCTCGGCCAGGCGGGCCATCGCGGTCAGGAACACCGCCAGCGACGCCTTCGCGTCGCACGACCCGCGCCCGTGCAGCCGCCCGCCGCGGACCTCCGGTTCGAACGGGGCGACGGTCATGCCGTCGGTCTCCACGGTGTCCAGGTGGGATTCCAGCAGCAGCGGGCGCTCGTCGTCACCGGGCAACTCGACGAGGACGTTGCGGCGCCCGTCGAGCACCTCCTCGGTGCGGGCCGCCATGCCGTGCGCGGTCGCCCACTCGGCGATGTGCTCGGCCAGCGCGGTCTCGGCGGGTTCGGCGCGGTCGCGCGGGTTGATGCTGGGGATGCGAACCAAGTTCGCGATGAGTTCGACCGGATCGACCATGCGCCCACCTCTGCTCCGTTGCTGAGATCAGCGCGGAAGCTATGCCACCGGTCGAACGGCGGTCAACATCTCCCGGCGGCGCAAGGGTTTTCGATATCAACCGTCCACATTGCATTGCGCGTGGCGCAATCCGGGGCGGGTGTCGTTGCGCGGGATGCCACGGGAGTCGGTCGGGCGCGGAGCGTGCTCGGGGAGGTCGCCGCGCCGTCGCGGGCGCGCGCAGCCGCGGGCGCGCGCGGCTGCGCGCGGAACGGTCAGTAGACCGGGCCGGTGTACTTCTCGCCGGGCCCCTGGCCGGGGGCGTCCGGGATGGCCGAGGCCTCGCGGAAGGCGCGCTGCAGCGTCTGCAGCCCGTCGCGGATCGGGCCCGCGTGCGCGCCGAGGTACTCCACCGACGCCGTCACCAGCCCGGCCAGGGCGGTGATCAGGCGGCGCGCCTCGTCCAGGTCGCGACCGGCGGCGGCGTCCGGGTCCTCGGCGGCCAGGCCGAGCTTCTCCGCGGCGGCGGACATCAGCATGACCGCCGCGCGGCTGATCACCTCGACGCTGGGAACATCGGCGAGGTCGCGGACGTTGTCCAAGTCGTCCGCGTCGTGTGCTGGCTCACCAGTCGGATCGGCACTGGTCAGGGGTGTTGGGTGCGGTTCGGTCACGCCTGCTACCCTGACACGCACGACCAGCCCCTGCGCAGGCGGGGGCGGCAAAGTGGAGTCCCGCTCCCACCCGAGTAGCCGCGACAGGCTTCCGGGTCCGGTCCTACCGGCGGTGCAGAGCTGTCGGTGGTGCGAACGGTACCTCGGGTACCGGTTCGATCGGTTGGAGTCAGGATCCCGCGGTCCGCACAGGCGGAGTGGCGGGATCCTCGCATTCCGGGGTGAGCTCTACGCGCCGCGGTGCAGAAGAACAGCCATCGAAC
The DNA here is from genome assembly GCF_040300525.1 of Saccharopolyspora sp. NPDC000359. Lineage (NCBI taxonomy): Bacteria > Bacillati > Actinomycetota > Actinomycetes > Pseudonocardiales > Pseudonocardiaceae > Saccharopolyspora > Saccharopolyspora sp. NPDC000359. The sequence continues at coordinate 42,234 of NZ_JBEPDU010000044.1, forward strand.
CGAGGAGGGCCCATCAGCTCCGAGACGCGCATCAACGACCGCATCCGGGTTCCGGAGGTCCGACTTGTCGGGCCGAACGGGGAGCAGGTCGGGATCGTCCGCATCGAGGACGCGCTCCGGCTGGCCCAGGAAGCGGATCTGGACCTTGTCGAGGTCGCCCCGCAGGCGCGCCCGCCGGTCTGCAAGCTCATGGACTACGGCAAGTTCAAGTACGAGAGCGCGCAGAAGGCTCGCGAGTCGCGTCGCAACCAGCAGCAGACCGTCATCAAGGAGCAGAAGCTCCGGCCGAAGATCGACCCGCACGACTACGAGACGAAGAAGGGCCACGTGTCCCGCTTCCTCAACCAGGGTCACAAGGTCAAGGTGACGATCATGTTCCGCGGTCGTGAGCAATCGCGTCCCGAGCTGGGTTTCCGCCTGCTGCAGCGACTGGCCGATGACGTCTCCGACCTCGGGTTCATCGAAGCGAACCCGAAGCAGGACGGTCGGAACATGATCATGGTTCTTGCGCCGCACAAGACGAACAAGACCAAGTCCAAGGCGAACGCGTCGTAACGGCGCACGTCAGGGCTCGTGATTGTGACGCCGGGCCGGGACGCCAACCGCGCCCCAGCCCGGCATCAGTACGAAACGAGGACGAGAACATGCCGAAGAACAAGACCCACAAGGGCACCTCGAAGCGCTTCAGGGTGACCGGTTCGGGCAAGCTGCGGCGCGAGCAGGCCGGTCGCCGGCACATCCTGGAGAAGAAGTCCAGCCGCGTGACCCGCCGCCTCGAGGGCACCGAAGAGGTGGCCAAGGCCGACGTCAAGCGCATCAACAAGCTGCTGGGTCGCTGAGGACCGCACCGCCGCCCGCACCAGGGCAGCAGCAGGTCAGCAAGACATCCAGCCACCCGCACGGGCGGTCATCCCGCCCCCGATGAGATAACAGGACGGACCCCGTGGCACGCGTCAAGCGGGCAGTCAACGCCCAGAAGAAGCGCCGCACCATTCTCGAGTCGGCCCGCGGCTACCGCGGTCAGCGCTCCCGGCTGTACCGCAAGGCCAAGGAGCAGATGCTCCACTCGATGACCTACTCCTACCGCGACCGGCGCGCCCGCAAGGGTGACTTCCGGAAGCTGTGGATCACCCGCATCAACGCCGCGACCCGGCAGCACGGCCTGAGCTACAACAAGTTCGTGCAGGGCCTGAAGGCCGCCGAGGTCGAGGTCGACCGCAAGATCCTGGCCGAGCTCGCGGTCAACGACCCGGCGGCGTTCGAGGCGCTGGTCGAGGTCGCCCGCAAGAACCTGCCGGAGGGTGCGGCCTGATCGCCGACGGCACCTCTGCTGCACCGCGACCCGGGACGGCCCTCCTCACGGAGCGGTCGTCCCGGGTCGCGGTCGCTCGCAAGCTCACCCGCCGCGCCGGTCGGGAGAAGGCCGGGGCCTTCCTCGCCGAAGGCGCCCAGGCGGTGGGTGAGGCGTTGATCGCGCACGCCGCCGGGTCGCTGCGGGTGCGGGAGCTGTTCGCCACCGAGCACGCCCGCCACGAGGAGCAGCTGGACCGCGCCCGCGCCGCCGGGGTGCCGGTGCACCTGGTCACCGAGAAGGCCGCGGCGTCGCTGTCGGAGACGGTCACCCCGCAGGGCCTGGTGGCGGTGTGTGACCTGCCCGCAGTCGAGCTGGACGCCGCGCTCGCCGAGCGCCCAGCGCTGGTCGCGGTGCTGGTCGGGGTGGCCGACCCGGGCAACGCGGGCACCGTGGTGCGGGTCGCCGACGCGGCCGGTGCCGGGGCGGTGCTGTTCGCCGGGGACACCGTCGACGCCTACAACGGCAAGGCCGTGCGCGCCTCCACCGGCAGCCTCTTCCACCTCCCGGTGGCCCGCGACCGGGACGTGCGCGCGGTGCTGGCCGCCTGCCGCGCGGCTGGCCTGCGGCTGGTCGGCGCCGACGGCCACGCCACCGACGACCTCGACACCGCCGACCGCGCCGGGGAGCTGGACGGGCCCACCGCGTGGGTGTTCGGCAGCGAGGCCCACGGATTGCCCGATGAGGTGAAATCGCAGCTGGACACGACGCTGCGCGTCCCGCTGCACGGCCGGGCGGAGAGCCTCAACCTGGCCACCGCCGCAGCCGTCTGCCTCTACGCCTCGGCCCGCGCCCAGCACCGCCCCTGACGCGCGGAGGAGCGGATCTCCGCGAAATCCGGTTGGGGCCGTCGCATAGACTCTGGGGGCTAGCTTGCGGGTCGGAGTCCGCATGCCGACGAGCAGGTTCGTCAGCCCGGGAGGCTCGGGCGCTGATGCCTGTCGGATCAACGGGAGTCACACGCACACGATGTCTGGAGCCAACGACCAGTACGACCCGAAGGAGGTCGCCGCGCTGTCGCCGGAGACGCTGGACCGCGCGGTGGTCGAGGCCAGCAAGGCCTTCGCGGCGGCCGCCGACCTCGACGAACTGGCCGCCGCCAAGCCCGCGCACCTCGGGGACCGCTCACCGCTGCTGACCGCGCGCCGCGAGATCGGCGCCCTGCCGCCCAAGGCGCGGTCGGACGCGGGCAAGCGCGTCAACCAGGCCCGCGAGGCGATCCAGAGCGCGTTCGACGACCGCCGCGCCGTCCTCGAGGCCGAGCGCGACCAGCGGGTCCTGCGCGAGGAGACCGTCGACGTCACGCTGCCCTGGGACCGCGTCCCGGCCGGTGCGCGGCACCCGAACACCCAGCTCGCGGAGGAGATCGAGGACACCTTCCTGGCCATGGGCTGGGAGGTGGCCGAGGGCCACGAGATGGAAACCGAGTGGTTCAACTTCGACGCGCTGAACTTCGGCAAGGACCACCCGGCGCGCACCATGCAGGACACCTTCTACGTGGCCCCGGAGAACTCCGGCCTGGTGCTGCGCACGCACACCTCGCCGTCGCAGATCCGGGCGCTGCTGGGCCGCGAGCTGCCGGTGTACGTGGTGTGCCCCGGGCGCACCTTCCGCACCGACGAGCTCGACGCCACCCACACCCCGGTGTTCTCGCAGGTCGAGGGCCTGGCGGTGGACAAGGGCCTGACCATGGCGCACCTGAAGGGCACCCTGGACGCCTTCGCCCGGTCGATGTTCGGGCCGGAGTCCACGACCCGGCTGCGCCCGTCGTACTTCCCGTTCACCGAGCCGTCCGCCGAGATGGACATCTGGTTCCCGGAGAAGAAGGGCGGGGCCGGCTGGGTCGAGTGGGGCGGCTGCGGCATGGTCAACCCGAACGTGCTGCGCGCCTGCGGCGTGGACCCCGAGGTCTACACCGGCTTCGCCTTCGGCATGGGCCTGGAGCGCACCCTGATGTTCCGCAACGGCATCCCGGACATGCGCGACATGGTCGAGGGCGACGTCCGCTTCACCCAGCCGTTCGGCATCTGAAGGTCTGCCGATGGTCGATCTGAGTAGCGCGACACCCACCGACATGACCCACCTGAACGAGAGAAAGGCCTGACCAAGTGCGGATTCCGGTTTCCTGGTTGGCCGAGCACCTTGAGCTGCCCGAGGAGACGACCGCGGAGACGCTGGCCGAAGCGTTCGTCCGGATCGGGTTGGAGGTCGAGGAGGTCACCCACCTGACCCAGGTGCGGGGGCCGCTCGTGGTCGGCCGCGTCGCCGAGGTCGAGGAGCTCACCGAGTTCAAGAAGCCCATCCGGTACTGCCAGGTCGAGGTGGGCGCGGACGAGGCTGGCGAGCAGCGGGTGCAGGGCATCATCTGCGGTGCCCGCAACTTCCAGGAGGGCGACCTCGTGGTGGTCGCGCTGCCCGGCACGGTGCTGCCCGGCGACTTCGAGATCACCGCGCGCAAGACCTACGGCAAGCTCAGCGAGGGCATGATCTGCTCGACCGCCGAGCTGGGCATCGGCGAGGACGCCGACGGCATCCTGGTGCTGCCACCCGGTTCGGCCGACCCGGGTGACGACGCGGTCGAGCTGGTCGGGCTCAACGACTCGATCATCGAGCTGGCCATCACCCCGGACCGCGGCTACTGCTTCTCGGTGCGCGGCCTGGCCCGCGAGCTGTCCAACGCGCTGGACGTGCCGTTCGGCGACCCGGGCACCCGCCCGGTCCCGGAGGATGACCGGCCCTCGCGCGGGGTGCAGCTGAGCGACCCGACCGCGTGCTCCCGGTTCGTGCTGCGCCGCGTGACCGGGGTGGACCCGACCGCGCCGAGCCCGTGGTGGCTCCGCCGCCGCCTGGCGCTGGCCGGGATGCGCTCGATCTCGCTGGCCGTGGACGTCACCAACTACGTGATGCTCGAGCTCGGCCAGCCGCTGCACGCGTTCGACGCCACCAAGGTGACCGGTGACCTGGTGGTGCGCCGCGCCGAGGCGGGCGAGAAGCTGACCACGCTGGACGGCGTGAGCCGCGAGCTGGACCCGGACGACATCGTCATCTGCGACGAGACCGGTCCGGTGTCGCTGGCCGGAGTGATGGGCGGCGAGTCCACCGAGATCGGGCACAACACCCACGACGTGCTGCTGGAGGGCGCGAACTGGGACCCGGCGAGCATCGCCCGGGCCATCCGCCGCCACAAGCTGCCCAGCGAGGCGGGCAAGCGCTTCGAGCGGCAGGTGGACCCGGCGGTCGCGCCGGTGGCCGTGGAGCTGGCCGCGCAGCTGCTGGTCCGCTACGGCGACGGCACCATCGCGCCGGGCCGCACCGATGTGGGCGAGCCCAAGCCGCCCGCCCCGGTGACCATGCCGCTGGCGCTGCCGGACAAGATCGCCGGGGTGTCCTACGAGCGCGGGGTGACCGCACGCCGGCTGAGCCAGATCGGCTGCCGCATCGAGGTCAGCACCTCCGACGAGGGCGTTGGTCTGGTCACCGCGACGCCGCCGAGCTGGCGCCCTGACCTGACGCAGCCCTACGACCTGGTCGAGGAGGTGCTGCGGCTGGAGGGCTACCACACCATCCCGTCGGTGCTGCCCGCCGCGCCGCCCGGCCGCGGGTTGACCGGCGAGCAGCGCCGCCAGCGGGCGGTGTCCCGCGCGCTGGCCGGTGAGGGCTACGTCGAGGTGCTGCCGTTCCCGTTCGTCGGCACGGCGGTGCTCGACGCGTTCGGCTTGCCCGAGGACGACGAGCGGCGCCGCACGATGTCGGTGCTCAACGCGCTGGAGAGCGACCGGTCGCTGCTGACCACCACGCTGCTGACCGGCCTGGCCGAGGTCATGCAGCGCAACGTCTCCCGCGGCCAGCGCGACCTGGCGCTGTTCCACATCGGACAGGTCGTGCAGCCCGCCGCGGAGCAGCCGCCGGTGCCGGAGGTCGGTGTCGCGCAGCGCCCGACCGACGAGCAGATCGCCGCGCTGGAGGCGGCGCTGCCCGCGCAGCCGACGCACGTCGCGGTGATGCTGGGTGGCCAGCGGGAGCAGGCCGGCTGGTGGGGCAAGGGCCGCGCGGCGAGCTGGGCGGACGCCATCCAGGCCGCCCGCGTCGTCGCCGCCGCGGCTGGCGTGGAACTGGAGGTCAGCGCCGGTGAGCTGGCGCCGTGGCACCCGGGTCGCTGCGCGCAGCTGAAGGTCGGCGAGACCGTGGTGGGCCACGCGGGTGAGCTGCACCCGAAGGTTGTCGAGGCCCTCGGCCTGCCCAAGCGCACCTGCGCGATGGAGCTGGACCTGGACGCCCTGCCGCTGGTGGACCACCGCCCGGCCCCGCGGATCTCGCCGTACCCGCCGGTCCTGATGGACATCGCCCTGGTGGTGGACTCCGGGGTCGCGTCGGCGGACCTGGTCGACGCGGTCCGCCAGGGCGGCGGCGAGCTGCTGGAGGACGTCCGGCTGTTCGACGTCTACGCGGGCGAGCAGCTCGGCGAGGGCAAGAAGTCGCTGGCCCTGGCCCTGCGCTTCCGGGCCCCGGACCGCACCCTCAAGCAGGAGGAGGCCACCGAGGCCCGCGACGCGGCGGTCAAGTCCGCCGCGGACCGGCTCGGCGCCACCCTCCGCGCCTGACGATCGACCCAGCGGCCCCGTCTCCACACCGGGACGGGGCCGCTGGCTTTTCGCGGCGGACAATGGGCCCGCGCAGTCGGCGGCCGAGCTTCGGGGGAGCGGCGTGGTAAAGCTGGACCGGTTGATCAACGTGCTCGGCGGGTTCGGGGCCCGGTTGGTCAGCGCGCCGCGGAGCAGGTCCGCCGACCTGCGCTCGGTGGCGCTGCACGATCCGGACGACCCCGAGGCCACCGGTGACGTGCTGCTCGCCGTCGGCGTCGACACCGACGACGCGGGGCTGGTCGAGCGGACCTCCGCCGAGGTGGTGGTGTTCCGGGCCAGCTCGGTGGGGGAGCAGGTGGTCGCCGCTGCCCGGGGGCGCGGGTTGGCCGTCGTGCTGGTCGATCCCGCCGTGTCGTGGGGGCAGCTGGCCGGGGTCGTCTACGGGTTGGTGCTCGAGGGGCGGGAGACCGAAGCCGGGCGGGGGCCGACCGACCTGTTCGCGTTGGCCGACGCGCTCGCCGATTCGGTCGGCGGGCCCGTCACCATCGAGGACCACCGGTCCGGGGTGCTCGCCTACTCGCGGCGGCAGCTCACCGCCGACCGCGCGCGGCTGGCCACGATCCTGGGGCGGCAGGTCCCGGAGGAGATCCGCCGGACCCTCACCGAGCGGGGCGTGTTCCGGCACCTGGAGACCTCGGACGAGCCGATGTACGTGGCGCCGCTGGAACCGCAGGACTCGCACGGGCGCGTCGTGGTGGCGATCCGCGCGGGCCGGGAGCTGCTGGGCTCGATCTGGGTGGAGACCCAGCAGCCGCTCGCCGCGTCGCACGAGGCGGCGCTGGTCGGTGGTGCGCGCACCGCCGCGGTGCACCTGCTGCGCACGCGGGCCAGCGCGGACCTGGAGCGGCAGGTCGAATCCGACCTGGTCATCGGCCTGCTGGAGGGGCACGGGGATCCGTCGTCGGCGTTGAGTCGGCTCGGGCTGCGCAGCGAGCAGTTCCGGGTGGTGGCGGTTCAGGTGCACAGCGGCACCGCTCGGGACGAGACCGCGCTGCTGGCCTTCGAGCGGGCGACCATCGGTTTCGGCTGGTCCCGGCCGGGGCGCAGCGCGCTGTTCGCCAACACCGTCTACACCGTGCTGCCCCACGACGACGCCGGGCGCGCCCGCGAGTGGGTGCGCGCGCTGGTGCGGGACCTGCCGCCGGGGACCACGATCCTGGCCGGGGTCGGGGGAGCGGCCGGGCCGAACCAGCTGGTCGACAGCAGGCGGGAGGCCGACGAGAGCCTCGCGGTGCACTCGACCCGGACCGGCCAGGACGCCGTGGTCTACGACGAGGCGTGGCACGAGATCCTGCTGCGCCGCCTGCGGCACGCCGCGTCGACCGGTCGGCTGCCGGACCGCGGCCCGGTGGTGGACCTCCGGCGCCACGACCGCGAGCAGGGCACCCGGTACGTCGAGACGCTGCGGGCCTGGCTGGAGTGCCAGGGCGACCTCGGGGCGGCCGCGGCGCGGCTGGAGGTGCACCCGAACACCGTGCGGTACCGGATGCGCAAGATGGCCGAGCTGACCCCGCTGGACCTGGACGACCCGGACGCCCGGTTGGCGATGATCATCGCGCTCGCGGTCGGGTAGTGGGTTTCGACCAAACGAGGCGCCGACGATTGTTCGGATCGGACACTGGCTGCGCGTGGTCGCCGAGGCATCCTCCAGTCCAGGAGCATTGAGGAGGCAGCATGCGCGAGGACGGGATCGACGGGGTTCCGAAGCGAGCAGTGGTGGTCGGGGCCGGTGTGGTCGGGCTGTCCACCGCGTGGTTCCTGCAGGACCACGGCGTCGAGGTCACGGTGGTCGACAAGCAGGACGTGGCGGCGGGTTCGTCGTGGGGCAACGCCGGGTACCTCTCGCCCGCCTTCTCCATCCCGCTGCCGGAACCGGGTGTGCTGCGCTACGGGCTGCGCACGCTGTTCTCCCCCGATGCCCCGCTGCACGTGCCCGCCTCGCCCGACCCCGCGCTGTGGTCGTTCTTGACGCGCTTCGCCGCGCACTGCACCCCGTGGGCGTGGCGCAAGTCGATGCAGGCGTTCGTGCCGATGAACACCGAGTGCCTGGACGCGTTCGATGCGCTGCTGGCGGGCGGGGTCCCGGCCACCACCGAGCCCGCGCCGATCACCGCCGCGTTCGAGAAACCCGAGCAGGTGGCCGACCTGCGGCACGAGTTCGACCAGGTCCGCCGCAGCGGCCAGCGGGTCGACACAGCCGAGCTGGCCCCGGCCGACGCGGGGGTCCCGCAGCTGTCCGACCGGATCTCGGCGGTGCTGCGGGTCGAGGGCCAGCGTTTCGTCGACCCCGGCGAGTTCACCCGCGCCTTGGCGAAGTCCTTCGTGGAGCGCGGCGGCACGCTGCGCACCGGGTTCGCCGTGCGGCAGCTGGTGCGCACCAGCGGGCAGGTGATCGTCAAGTCCGAGCAGGACGAGCGGGTGTCGGCCGAGGTGGTCGTGCTGGCCACCGGCGCGTGGCTGAGCAAGCTCGCCAAGCCGCTGGGCGTGCGCACCCCGGTGCGCGCCGGCCGCGGCTACTCCTTCACCGTCCCGACCGACGAACCGGTCCCGGGCCCGATCTACCTCCCGGCCGCGCGGGTGGCGTGCACGCCGTACCAGGGCGGCCTGCGGGTGGCGGGCACCATGGAGTTCCGCCCGGTCGACGCCCCGCTGGACCGCGGCCGCGTCGAGGCGATCGTGCGCTCGGCCCGCCCGCTGCTGAAGGGGGTCCGCTGGGAGGAGCGCCGCGACGAGTGGGTGGGTGGCCGCCCGGTCACGCCCGACGGCCTGGCCCTCATCGGCGCGACCAAGCTGCCCGGCACCTACGTTGCGGGCGGGCACGGCATGTGGGGCCTGACGCTCGGCCCGCTCACCGGCCGTCTGCTCGCGGAGCAGATCACCACCGGCAAGCGCCCCGCGCTGCTGCGCCCGTTCGACCCGCTGCGATGAGCGAGCTGACCTCGGCGGAGCGCGCGGAACTCGACCGCCTCCGCCGCGAGAACCACCTGCTCCGCGTGGAGAAGGAGATGCTCCTCCGCATAGCCACCGAGTACGCCCTGGACCGGCGCGCGTCAACGAAGCCGCGCGCCACCTCCCGCTGAGGTGCCGGGGTGGCGCTCTCGCGCGAGAGCGCCACCAACCCGGTGCGGCTGGATCGTGATCTTCTCCGAAAACCGCAGCCGCGTGCGCGCTGGCACCACGACCCGGTGGTTGGTGCCGGGGAGCGAGGCACTTCGCCCAGCGCTTCGCCGAGTACGAAGCATCAGCGGGAGCGGAGGGTGAACTCCTCCGCTGTCATGCCCATCACCACGAGGTCCTGGGCGCCGCCGCAGAGGAACTCCGGGTCGCGGAGGCGGTTCTCCTCGCGGAAGCCGAGCTTGGCGTGCAGGGCCAGCGACGCCGTGTTGCTGCCGTAGATGCCGACCTCGCACTTGGTGAAGCGGCGGTGGCCGAACATGTAGCCGAGCAGCGTGCTGATCGCGTCGTCGGCGTAGCCGCAGCGGCGGTGCTGCGGGCCGATCCCGACGCCGTAGCTGAAGGTCCCGGGTTTCGGCTGGCTGGTCGACAGCGAACCGACGAGGATCCGGTCGTGCCGGGTCTCGATCGCCAGGTGCAGGTCCTCGCCCGGGTCGAGGTGGTCGGCGCGGTGCGCCGCCCAGTGCCGGTAGCCGTCGAACTGCGGCGGACCTTTCCGCGCGGACTCCCGGTCGAAGCCGATCAGCGTGCGCCGGTCCGCCGGGTCGATGCCGCGCAGCAGTACCCGCCGCCCCACCCAGCCCGCGGTCGGCCGCGAAGCTCGGTGGTCGACCGCGCTCGGCCGGGGCGGGATCATCGTCATCAGCCACGATGATCCCGCGCCGCCCCGCCGATCTCGCAAGGGGGTGGGGGTGATCCACCGCACTCCGCGCGGAGGTCGTGGCGGTGTGAACGCTTCCCGAACTCGGCTCGGCGTAGGTGATGCACATCGGCTGTTGGCCGCGTACCTCGGGCTCGTCGCCCTGGGCGGAACCACCAGCCACCTCAGGCACATCGGTGCGGTCGCCGACCTGCTGGTAGGGCGCGAGAAGCTCAGCTCCGCGGGCAGTGGCGGCCGTCCCGCGACCGCTGCCATGCTGAAGTTCTGCGCCCAGCACGACGTTACCGCCGACATCGAACTCCTCCCGTCCGCGCGCGTCAGCGAAGCCCTCGACCGCTTGGTGGAGCGCAGCGACGTCCGCTACCGCTTCATGCTGGACATGCCCGACCTGCCGCAGAACGGCTGACGGTCTCGGCACCCTCTCCGACCTGCCCGGCACGGGGTGTGACGCACAGCTGTTTGATTAATGTTGCATAGACGTGCATAATCATCCGCATGACGGTGAGAGCGGCTGTGGCCGGTGCCAGTGGTTACGCGGGTGGGGAGCTGCTCCGCCTGCTGCTGTCGCACCCCGAGGTGGAGATCGGTGCGTTGACCGCGGGCGGCAACGCCGGGAGCGAGCTCGGGCAGCACCACCCGAACCTGCTGCCGCTGGCCAACCGGGTGCTGGCCGAGACCACGGCGGCCGAGCTCGCCGGGCACGACGTCGTCTTCCTCGCCCTGCCGCACGGGCACTCCGCCGCGATCGCCGCCGAGCTCGGCGACGACACCGTGGTGATCGACTGCGGCGCCGACCACCGGCTCAACGACCCCGACGACTGGGCCCGCTGGTACGGCGGCGAGCACTCCGGCACCTGGCCCTACGGCGTCCCCGAGCTGCCCGGCGCGCGCGAGCGGCTGCGCGGCGCCAAGCGGGTGGCCGTTGCCGGGTGCTTCCCGACGGTGTCCTCGCTGGCGCTCGCGCCCGCGCTGGCCGCCGGGCTGGTCGAGCCCGAGGCGGTCGTCGTCGCGGTCACCGGCACCTCCGGCGCCGGGCGCGCGCTCAAGCCGCACCTGCTGTCCGCCGAGGTCATGGGATCGGCCAGCGTCTACGGCGTCGGCGGCGCGCACCGGCACACCCCGGAGTTCATCCAGAACCTCAGCGCCGCCGCCGGTGAGCCCGTCAAGGTCTCCTTCACGCCGGTCCTCGCGCCGATGGCGCGCGGCATCCTCGCGACCTGCAGCGCAGCGCTGCGCGAGGGCGTCGACGCCGCTGCGGCGCGCGAGGTCTACCTCAAGGCCTACGGCGACGAGCCATTCGTCCACGTGCTCCAGGAGGGGCAGTGGCCGCAGACCTCGGCCACGCTCGGCGCGAACACCGTCCACCTCCAGCTGGCGGTGGACCCCGACGCCGGTCGGCTGGTCGTCGTCGCTGCCGAGGACAACCTGACCAAGGGCACCGCGGGTGGTGCGGTGCAGTGCATGAACCTCGCGCTCGGCCTGCCCGAGACCACCGGGCTGCCGACGGTGGGAGTGGCCCCGTGACCGCCCTGAACCTGTGGCTGCACGACGAGCTGCTGGCCGTCGGCGTGGTGCCCGCGCACGCCAACCTGGCGCTGACCGGCGGCAACGCGCCGATCCACGGCAGCCTGACCACCAGCGCGGGCCGCACCATCGTCTTCCCGCACTCGCTGGCCGCCGAGGCCGGGCGCGACGTGCGGGTGGAGGGCCCGTTCCGGGCGCTGGAGGTGCAGGGGCCGCTGGACTTCGCGCTGACCGGCATCCTGGCCGCCCTGCTGGTGCCGCTGGCCGACGCCGGGATCAGCGTCTTCACCCTGTCCACGTTCGACACCGACTGGATCCTGGTCCCGGCCGACGCCGCCGAGAAGGCCGCGGACGTGCTCACCGCGGCCGGGCACACCGTGGAAGCGCGATGACCACCGAGGAGAAGCAGATGAGCGTGACCGGACCTGCCGGTTTCCGGGCGGCCGGGGTGGCCGCCGGGATCAAGGCCGGGGGCGAGCGCGACCTCGCGCTCGTCGTCAACGACGGGCCGCAGCAGGCCGCGGCCGGGGTCTTCACCACCAACAAGGTCAAGGCCGCGCCCGTCCTGTGGTCGCAGCAGGTGCTCAAGGAGCGCAAGCTGCGCGCGGTGGTGCTCAACTCCGGTGGCGCCAACGCCTGCACCGGTCCGGAGGGCTTCCAGGACACCCACGCCACCGCGGAGAAGGTCGCCGACGTGCTCGGCGTCGGTGCCGTCGAGGTGGCGGTCTGCTCGACCGGCCTGATCGGCGAGCGGCTGCCGATGGACGCGCTGCTGCCCGGCGTCGACTCCGCCGCCGGTGCGCTCGCCGCCGACGAGCAGGCCGGTCTCGACGCGGCCACCGCGGTGCTCACCACCGACAGCAAGCCCAAGCAGGCCTTCGCGCGGCACGACGCGGGTTGGTCGATCGGCGGCTTCGCCAAGGGCGCCGGGATGCTGGCGCCGAACCTGGCCACCATGCTCAGCGTCCTCACCACCGACGCGGTGATCAGCGGCGACGACCTGGACGAGGCGCTGCGCGCGGCCACCCGGGTCACCTTCGACCGGCTCGACGTCGACGGCGGCACCTCCACCAACGACACCGTGCTGGTGCTGGCCTCCGGCGCCTCCGGCGTCGAGGTGTCCAAGGAGGACTTCACCGCGCTGCTCACCACCGTGTGCACCGACCTGGTCCGCCAGCTGCAGGGCGACGCCGAGGGCGCCACCAAGGTCATCGACATCACCGTGCGCGGCGCGGCCAGCGAAGCCGACGCGGTCGCCATCGGCCGCACCATCGCCGAGGACAACCTGGTCGGGACCGCGATCTTCGGCTCCGACCCGAACTGGGGCCGGATCGCGATGGCGCTCGGCCGGGTGGACGCCGAGATCGACCCGGCCAAGCTGGAGATCGCCACCAACGGCGTCACCCTCTACGCCGGTGGCACCAAGGCCCGCGACCGCAGCGAGGCCGACCTGTCCGGCCGCGAGGTCGAGATCGTCGTGGACCTGCACCTCGGCGAGCACACCGCGACGATCCTGACCACCGACCTGTCCCACGCCTACGTCGAAGAGAACAGCGCCTACTCGTCATGACCCCAGAAACCACCGACCGGCTGGCCACCGCCGCGGAGAAGGCCAGCGTGCTCGTCGAGGCGCTCCCGTGGCTGCAGCGCTTCCACGGCGCCACCGTCGTGGTCAAGTACGGCGGCAACGCGATGGTCGACGACGAGCTCAAGCAGGCCTTCGCCACCGACATGGTGTTCCTGCGCCTGGCCGGGCTGCACCCGGTGGTGGTGCACGGCGGCGGTCCGCAGATCACCTCGATGCTCGACCGCCTCGGCATGCGGGGCGAGTTCCGCGGCGGCCTGCGGGTGACCTCCCCGGAAACCATGGACGTGGTGCGGATGGTGCTGGTCGGCCAGGTCGGGCGCGAGCTCGTCGGGCTGATCAACCAGCACGGCCCGCACGCCGTGGGCATGTCCGGCGAGGACGCCCGGCTGTTCACCGCCGAGCGCCGCACCGCCACCGTCGACGGCGAGGCGGTGGACGTCGGCCTGGTCGGCGACGTGGTCTCGGTCAACCCCGACGCGGTGCTGGACCTGATCAGGGCCGGGCGCATCCCGGTGGTGTCCACCGTCGCGCCCGACGCCGACGGCGTGGTGCACAACGTCAACGCCGACACCGCCGCCGGGGCGCTGGCCGTGGCTCTCGGCGCCGAGAAGCTGGTGGTGCTCACCGACGTCGAGGGCCTCTACACGAACTGGCCGGACCGCTCGTCGCTGGTGTCCCGGCTCGACGCCGACCAGCTCGAGGAACTGCTGCCGAACCTGGCCTCCGGCATGGTCCCCAAGATGGAGGCGTGCCTGCGCGCGGTGCGCGGCGGGGTCCCGCGGGCGCACGTCATCGACGGCCGCCTCGCGCACTCCGTGCTGCTGGAGGTCTTCACCCGCGCAGGCATCGGCACCATGGTCCTGCCCAAGCAGAACACCGAGGAGAGCTCATGACCGGCAACGCAGCGGGTGCGCAGCGCTGGCAGGCGTCCATGATGGACAACTACGGCACCCCGAAGCTGACGCTGGTCAGCGGCTCGGGCGCCGAGGTCACCGACGCCGACGGCACGACCTACCTGGACTTCCTCAGCGGGATCGCGGTCAACGCGCTCGGCCACGCCCACCCGGCCGTGGTGCGCGCGGTGTCCGAGCAGGTCGGCAAGCTCGGACACGTCTCCAACCTCTACGTGCACGAGCAGGGCCTGGCGCTCGCCGAGCGGCTGCTGGACCTGGCCGGGGCCACCGGGCAGGGCCGCGTGCTGTTCTGCAACTCCGGCGCCGAGGCCAACGAGGCCGCGTTCAAGATCGCGCGGCTCACCGGCCGGGCCAAGGTGGTGGCCACCCAGGGCGGCTTCCACGGCCGCACCATGGGCGCCCTCGCGCTCACCGGCCAGCCCGCCAAGCAGCAGCCCTTCGAACCGCTGCCGCCCGGCGTGGTGCACGTGCCCTACGGTGACGCATCCGCGCTGGAGTCCGAAGTGGACGACAACACCGCCGCGGTGTTCCTGGAACCGGTCCAGGGCGAGAACGGCGTGGTCCTGCCGCCCGAGGGCTACCTGCAGGCGGCCCGCGAGATCACCGCCCGCAACGGCGCGCTGCTGGTGCTCGACGAGGTGCAGACCGGCATCGGCCGCACCGGCTCCTGGTTCGCCTTCCAGCGCACCGGCGTCGTGCCGGACGTGATCACCCTGGCCAAGGGCCTCGGCGGCGGCCTGCCCATCGGCGCCTGCATCGGCATTGGTGCCGCGGGCGACCTGCTGCACCCCGGCCAGCACGGCACCACCTTCGGCGGCAACCCGGTGGTCTGCGCGGCCGCGCTCGCGGTGCTTGACACCATCGCCGCCGACGGGCTGCTCAAGCACGTCGAGCAGGTCGGCGAGGAGCTGGTCACCGGCCTGCAGAAGCTCGGCCACCCGCTGGTCGGCGAGGTGCGCGGCGCGGGCCTGCTGATCGGCATCGGCCTGACCGCGCCGGTCTCGGCGAAGATCGCCGCCGCCGGGCAGGACGCCGGGTTCCTGCTCAACCCCATCCAGCCCGACGCGATCCGGCTGGCCCCACCGCTGATCGTGCGGTCCGAGCAGGTGCAGCGGCTGCTCGCCGCCCTGCCCGCGCTGCTCGACGCTGCCAAGGAGAACGACTGATGCCCCGCCACTTCCTCCGCGACGACGACCTCAGCCCAGCGGAGCAGGCCGAGGTCCTCGACCTCGCCGACCAGTTCAAGGCCGACCCGCTCGGCTCCGACGCGCTCGCCGGGCCCAAGTCCGTCGCGGTGCTGTTCGAGAAGAACTCCACCCGCACCCGGCTGTCTTTCGAGGTCGGCATCGCCCAGCTCGGCGGCCACCCGGTCGTGGTGGACGGCCGGATGATGCAGCTCGGCCGCGAGGAGACCATCGAGGACACCTCCCGGGTGCTGTCCCGCTACGTCGACGCCGTGGTCTGGCGGACCTTCGCGCAGGCCCGCATCGACGCGATGGCCTCGGTCTCCAACGTCCCGGTGATCAACGCGCTGACCGACGAGTTCCATCCCTGCCAGGTGCTCGCCGACCTGCAGACCATCCGCGAGCGGCACGGCAAGCTCACCGGCCTGACCCTGACCTACCTCGGCGACGGCGCCAACAACATGGCGCACTCGCTGATGGTTGGCGGCGCCACCGCCGGGATGCACGTGCGCATCGGCGCCCCGGAGGGCTTCCGCCCGCTCGACTGGGTGCTGGCGGCGGCCAAGGCGCGCGCCGCCGAGACCGGTGGCTCCGTCGAGCTGGCCACCACCCCGCAGGCCGCGGTCGAGGGCGCCGACGTGCTGGTCACCGACGCCTGGACCTCGATGGGCCAGGAGAACGACGGCAAGGACCGGGTCAGCCCGTTCCGGCCGTTCCAGGTCAACGGCGAACTGCTGGCCGCCACCGGCAAGCCCGACACCAGCGTGCTGCACTGCCTGCCCGCGCACCGCGGCATGGAGATCACCGACGAGGTGATCGACGGCCCGGCCAGCGCGGTGTTCGACGAGGCCGAGAACCGGCTGCACGCGCAGAAGGCGCTGCTGGCGTGGTTGGTGCGACGACGATGACGAACAGGGTTGCGCGGCAGGCCCGCATAGTCGAACTGGTCTCGTCGAACGGCATCCGCAGCCAGACCGAGCTGGCCAAGCTGCTCGCCGACGACGGCATCGAGGTCACCCAGGCCACCCTGTCCCGGGACCTGGACGAGCTCGGCGCGGTCAAGCTGCGCGGCGCCGACGGCGGGGCGGCGGTCTACGTCATCCCCGAGGACGGCAGCCCGGTGCGCGGCGTGCAGGGCGGCACCTCCCGGCTGAGCCGCCTGCTCGGCGAGCTGCTGGTCAGCGCCGACGGCGCGGGCAACCTGACCGTCCTGCGCACCCCGCCGGGCGCGGCCCAGTTCCTGGCCAGCGCCATCGACCGGGCCTCGCTGCCGGAAGTGGTCGGCTCCATCGCCGGCGACGACACCGTGATGATCGTCGCCCGCGAACCCCTCACCGGCCACCAGCTGGGCGAGCGGTTCACCGCGATGGCGGCGGGCGCTCGACCCGCCACCGAGGACGAGCCGGAGAGCAGAACCTGAGTCCGCGGACCGGTGCGCGCCGATCCGCGCCACCACCGAGGAGCAGAGCAGATGAGTGAGCGCGTGGTGCTCGCCCACTCCGGGGATCCGGAGGCGACCGCGGCCGTCGAGCGGCTCGTGGCCGAGGCCCGGGCCGAGGTCGTGGCGATCACGGTCGACCTCGGCCAGGGCGGCGAGGACCTGGCGGCGGTCCGCCGACGCGCGCTCGACCTCGGCGCGGTCGACGCGGTCGTCACCGACGCCCGCGACGAGTTCGCCGAGCAGCACTGCCTGCCCGCGCTCCAGGCCCACGCCAGCGGCCTGGTCTCGGAGCTGGCCCGGCCGCTGATCGCCAAGCACCTCGTCGCGACCGCCGAGGAGTTCGGCGCGAACGCCGTCGTGGGCTTCGAGACCGACATCGCCGCGCTGGCCCCGCGCCTGGCGGTCGTCACCCCGGAACGCACCCGGCGGCCGGACGGCGGCAAGGCGCGCTGCCCGCTCCAGCAGAACGTCTGGGGCCGGGTCGCGGAACCGCGTGCCCCGCAAGGCGCCTGGCGCGCGCCGGACTGGCTCCTCGACCCCGAGGAGCTGACCATCACGTTCGACGCGGGCGTGCCGGTGGCCATCGACGGCGAGACCGTCACCGCGCTGCAAGCGGTCCAGGAGCTCAACCGGCGCGCCGGTGCCCACGGGGTGGGGCGCCTGGGCAGCCACCACGCGCCCGGCGCGACCACGCTGATCACCGCGCATCGGGCGTTGGAAGAGGTGACCCTGGACCCGGAGCTGGCCCGGTTCAAGCGGACCGTCGGGCACCGCTGGGGCGAACTCGTCCGCGACGGCCGGTGGTACTCGCCGCTGAAGGACGCCCTGGACGCCTTCGTCGCCGACTCCCAGCACCAGGTCTCCGGCGAGGTCCGGATCGCCCTGCACGCGGGTCGCGCGGAGGTCCGCGACCGCCGCGCCGAGGAGCCCTGGTGCGCCGCGAACGCCCCGACCTGGTACGACTCCTCCCAACAGCTCGGCCAGCCCTGCGGCTGAGCCACCACCCGCACCTACGAGCACACCGAAGGAACACCGTGACGCAGCAAGGCAGCGAGCCCACCAAGCTCTGGGGCGGCCGGTTCGCCTCCGGCCCGGCCGAAGCGATGGCCGCGCTGAGCCTGTCGACCCACTTCGACTGGCGCCTGGCGCCCTACGACATCGCCGGATCCCGCGCCCACGCCCGCGTGCTGCACCGCGCCGGGCTGCTCACCGCCGACGAGCTCGAGCGGATGCTGCAGGGCCTGGACGTGCTGGCCGCCGACGTCGAGTCCGGCGCGTTCCAGCCGGTGATCGACGACGAGGACGTGCACACCGCCCTCGAACGCGGCCTGCTGGAGCGGGTCGGTCCGGAGCTCGGCGGCAAGCTGCGCGCGGGCCGCTCCCGCAACGACCAGGTCGCCACCCTGTTCCGGATGTGGCTGCGGGACGCCAATCGCCGCGTCGCCGCAGGCGTCCTGGACGTCGTCGACGCGCTCGTCGCCCAGGCGACCAACCACCCCGACGCGGTCCTGCCGGGCCGCACCCACCTCCAGCACGCCCAGCCGGTGCTGCTGGCGCACCACCTCCTCGCGCACTGCCAGGCGCTGCTGCGCGACGTCGCGCGCATCCGCGACTGGGACGCCCGCACCGCGTACTCGCCCTACGGCTCCGGTGCGCTGGCGGGCTCGTCGCTCGGCCTCGACCCGCAGGCCGTTGCCGCCGAACTCGGCTTCGACGGCGCCGTGGACAACTCCATCGACGGCACCGCGTCCCGCGACTTCGCCGCCGAAGCGGCGTTCTGTCTGGCCATGCTCGGCGTGAACCTCTCCCGGATCGCCGAGGAGGTGATCATCTGGAACACCGCCGAGTTCGGCTACGTGACCCTCGACGACGCCTGGGCCACCGGCAGCTCGATCATGCCGCAGAAGAAGAACCCCGACGTCGCCGAACTCGCCCGCGGCAAGTCCGGGCGGCTCATCGGCAACCTCAGCGGCCTGCTGGCCACGCTCAAGGCGCAACCGCTGGCCTACAACCGAGACCTGCAGGAGGACAAGGAACCGGTCTTCGACTCCGCCGAGCAGCTGGACCTGCTGCTCCCGGCGATGGCGGGCATGCTCGGCACCCTGACCTTCCACACCGAGCGGCTCGCCGAACTGGCGCCCGCCGGGTTCACCCTGGCCACCGACATCGCCGAGTGGCTGGTCCGGCAGGGCGTGCCGTTCCGGGTCGCGCACGAGGCGTCGGGCGAGTGCGTGCGTACCGCCGAAGCCCGCGGCGTGGGCCTGGAGGACCTGACCGACGAGGAGCTGGCCGCGGCCAACCCGGCGCTGACCCCGCAGGTGCGCGAGGTGCTCACCGTCGAGGGCTCGATCGCCTCCCGCGACGCGCACGGCGGCACCGCCCCAGACCGCGTCGCCGAGCAGCGCGAACGGGTCGTGGCGGCGGTGCGCGAACATCGCGACTGGTTGTCTAAGTGATCACGGTTCAGACACGGCCGGTACTGTCTACCCCGTGAGTCAGGTGACACGAGACGAACTCGCCCACGACCCGCTCTGGGTGGCTCGACGGCTCCTTGGCTGTGAGCTGCGCTCGACGAGCCCCGAGGGCGAGGTCGGCGTGCGCTTGGTCGAGGTGGAGGCCTACCGCGGTGTGGACGACCCCGCGTCGCACTGCTACCGCGGTCGGACCGAGCGCAACGCGGTGATGTTCGGCCCGGCCGGGCACCTCTACGTGTACTTCGTCTACGGGATGCACTTCTGCATCAACGTGGTCTGCCTGACCGACGGCGTCCCCGGTGCGGTCCTGCTCCGCGCCGGGGAGATCACCACCGGGCTGGACCTGGCGCGCTCCCGCCGCCCGGCGGTCCGCAAGGACGTGCAGCTGGCCAGCGGCCCGGCCCGGCTGGCCGGGGTGCTCGGCATCACCCGCGAGCACAACGGCATCGACCTCACCGACCCGGGCTCACCCATCCGGCTGGTCAACGGCGCGCAGGTCGGCGAGGACGACATCCGCAGCGGCCCGCGCGTCGGCGTGGCCGCGGCGATGGACCTGCCCTGGCGGACCTGGGTTGACGGCTCGGCGGCCGTCAGCACCTACCGGCGTGGGACGCGCCGCACCAGGGGCCGGGCCCGGGCGTGAACCCGGTTGCGCGCATGAGCGAGACTGGCAGGCGTGAGTGAGAACATCCTCGACGAGCTGACCTGGCGCGGCCTGATCGCGCAATCCACCGACCTCGACTCGCTGCGACGGGAACTCGACCAGGGGCCGCTCACCCTCTATGCCGGTTTCGACCCAACCGGACCCAGCCTGCACGCCGGCCACCTGATCCCGATCCTGACCCTGCGCCGCTTCCAGCAGGCCGGTCACCGGCCGGTCGTGCTGGCCGGGGGTGCCACCGGGCTGATCGGCGACCCGCGCGACGTCGGCGAGCGCAACCTGCACGACGAGGGCACCGTGCAGGAGTGGACCGAGAAGATCCGCACCCAGCTGTCGGCGTTCGTCGACTTCAACGACTCGCCGACCGGCGCGGTCATGGAGAACAACGCGCACTGGACCGCCGACCTGCCGGTCACGACGTTCCTGCGGGACATCGGCAAGCACTTCTCGGTGAACACGATGCTGGCCCGCGAGACCGTCAAGCGGCGGCTGGAGACCGACGGCATCTCCTACACCGAGTTCAGCTACATGCTGCTGCAGGCCAACGACTACGTGCAGCTCAACCGCAAGTACGGCACGCGGCTGCAGCTCGGCGGCTCGGACCAGTGGGGCAACATCATCGCCGGTGTCGACCTGGTCCGGAAGCAGGAAGGCGTCGTCGCGCACGCGCTGACCCTCCCGCTGGTCACCGACTCGGAGGGGCGCAAGTTCGGCAAGTCCACCGGCGGCGGGAACGTCTGGCTCGACCCGACGATGACCACGCCGTACGCCTGGTACCAGTACTTCGTGAACTCGGCCGACGCCGACGTGGCGAAGTACCTGCGGCTGTTCACCTTCCTCGGCCAGGAGGAGATCGCCGAGCTGGAGCGCACCACCGCGGAGAAGCCGCAGCTGCGCGCGGCGCAGAAGCGCCTCGCCGAGGAGCTGACCACGCTCGTCCACGGCGCGGACGCCACGCGCAAGGTGGTCGCCGCCAGCCAGGCGCTTTTCGGCCGCGGGGAGCTGGCCGAGCTGGACGAGGCGACGCTGGACGCGGCGATGGCCGCGGTGCCCAGCACCGAGGTCCGGCTCGCCGACAACCCGACCCTGGTCGACCTGCTGGTTGAGACCGGGTTGGCGAGCGGCAAGGGGGCGGCGCGGCGCACCATCAAGGAGGGCGGCGCGTACGTCAACAACACCAAGATCGCTGATGAGGAGTGGTCTCCAAGCAAGGAGGAGCTGCTCCACGGCCGCTGGCTGGTCATGCGCCGTGGTAAGCGCCACACTGCGGGCGTTCGCGTCGTGCACTAGCCTGGATCCAGCACCGGAATGGGGCGCTGACCTGCGTTTTCGCTTCCTTCCGGTGCTGGAGACCGCCGATTTGACTTGGTGCGGGTCGGCGCGTAGATTACTTGGAGTCAGCGCGACGCGGGCCGGGAAAACCGGGCCGAGCCTGACGCGGGGTCGCGAACCAAGCTCCTACCTGCGGGTGGTAGAGTGGGCGCCTCGATCGGGAAACCGGAAATGCGAATCGCAGGCCATTGCGCCCGGCGAGCAGGTTCGGAATCCCACCCAGATCTTTGACTAAAATGCGCTTGACCGTGGTCGGGGCGAATAGCGAGCCGAGTTTTCGGCGGTGCGACGGCGGGGTACCCCCCCTGGAACACCGGAAAATGGGCCTGCTAGAGTTACCGACACAAGAAAGCGAACAGAGGAAATGCTCCCCGGAGCTTCGCGGCCCTGTGAGGGTTGTGGGTGATGGTGTGGGTGTGTTCTTTGAGAACTCAACAGCGGACTGTTTTGGTTAGTG